>CBDUAS010000098.1:0-9050 GCA_965365185.1 uncultured bacterium
GAGCCGCAACGTCGCCTGGGCAACGCTTCCACCGGCCCTGCTGCTCCTCGGTGGCGGCCTCGTCGCTGATCTCAGCATCGCCATCTACGCCGGTCGCCTGCTCCTCGGAATCGGCACCGTCGGACTGCTGGATTTTCTCTTCGCGGACCCGGGCAAATACCGCGAGTTCCGCCTCAGGGAGCAGGCGGCGAAGGAGTCCGCGGAGTCCCTGCCGGATCCCACGAGCTGGTTCGTCGCCGCATCCGAGGCCAAGAAACGCGTCGCCGCGTCGCGCATGCTGAACGCCGTGCACCCACGCCTGGGGTCGATCACCGCCCCATGGCAGTTCCGCAATTGCGGCATGGGCGGTCGGCACACCGAAAAGGAATACCCGGAGTCGAACATCAGCATGCAGGAGGCGATGTTCCTGATCCTCGGCGTCGATGATCCGCGCGAGGCCCAGGAGACAACGGTGCGGCTGCAGAATCGGCTCAAGGAGATCATCGAGAAGGAAGACGGTTGCCGGGTGATGGGAATCGGCCTGGAGGGCGGGCTGGCACCTTATATCGACGCCGCCGAGTACCCACTTCCCGAGGTACGGCTGTGGGCGATGATGAAGACGGCGATCGAGGAGTCCGGATTGCGCCCCGGTGTCGACGTCGCCATTGCTCTCGACCCGGCCATGAGCGAGCTGGAAATCGCCTACCGCGACGAGTTCGACCTTCCGGACAGCGTCGGTATGTACCTCTTCTGGCGCGACCATTCCAAGACGGTGATGGACCGCGACAGCATTCTCGACCTGTACGAGAGCGCGCTGCGCGACTACGACATACCCATCCTTTCGATCGAAGACGGGTTCTCCGAGGACGACGACGAAGGATGGAAGGCGTTGCTGCAGCGTCTCGGCGATCGTGTGTTCGTCGTCGGCGACGACCTGGTGACGACCAACGACCGCACCATCGAGCGGGCGGCCGACCGAGGCCTGATCAACGCCGTGCTGGTGAAAGCCAACCAGATCGGGACGCTGTACGAGACCCTGCTCGCCTCGCTCGTGACCCTCGGCAAGGGTCTGGAGATCATCGTTTCGCACCGCTCCAAGAGCCCGAATGACGACATGGAGGCCCACCTGGCGCTGGCGCTCAACTCGCTCGGGCTCAAGGCCGGAGGGGGTTCCAACACCGAGCGGCTGGTGAAGTACCAGGCCGTCTCGACGCTGATCTCCCGGGTCCCGGAGACCGATGCGCCGGACGCAGGCGGGGGTCCGCGGACCGCCAACGTTCGGCGGATGAGAGCGTACGAAGAACCGACGAACGCCGGCATCCCGACCGTTGGGGTGGAGGTGGAGCTCGAGGTGCCGGAAGCCGCGATCACCCTCGCCTTTCGCGGTTCTACGCCGCTGGGCACATCCGCCGGCACCGGCGAGGCGGTTCACCTGGTCGATCGCTACCTCGAGCGTGCCGAGTTCCGCGAGGTCATCGACGCCCATCCGAACATGTTCTCCGAGGTCGAGACCGGAGTCTTCGTCTTCAAGGACGGGGTCTCGCAGAGCCGCGTCGAAGCCTCCGGAGACCCGGGGCTGCGGGACCTGTTCTTGCGCACGCGTCGCTACGCCGGCAAGGGGTGTCTGAACGCCGTTGCCGGCGTGCATCAGCTCATCGCGCGGCACTTCGAGGGCAACAACGTTGCCCGCTGGGATTTGCTCGATATCGACCGACAGCTACTCGGCCTGGAGGTGGCGACCGCCCGTCGCCGCGGCAAGATCGACGACGATACCGGCGCAGAGGAGCTCGTCGACATCATGCAGCGCAAGCAGAACCTCGGCATGAACGCCATTCTGTCGACGTCCCTGGCGCTCTCTCGCGGCATGGCGCACGTCCAGGGCCGGCAGCTCCACGAGCTGCTGCGTGAGGAGATACTCAGCATTATCGAGCGCCTGGCAGCCGCCACCGGGGGGAGCATTGCCGGCAGCCGTTTCGCCGACTACGTGGACGCGTTGCGCGCGGCCAACCAGGTTTTGGCGGAATCCGGCAAGCCTCTGTATGCGGAGCTGCGCCGGCTGACCCGATTGTACGAGGCGCCCGAGCGGGCGTTGGTCGCCGAAACCGCTGAGGTTCCGGCCGTCCCGGAAGAGACCCCTGAGCCCGAAATAGCCTTCGGATCCGCCGACGGAACCGAGGCCGAACGCGCCCTCGCGAGTGTACTTACCGCGCCCGAGGTCGAGGAGATCCGCGTACTCAACGTCAGCCTCTTCGCCGCCTTCGGTGACCCCGGCGAGCCGGAAGATCCCGCGGCCCGGCAAACAGCGCTGCGCCGCTATCTGGAGACGCGCACGCGCGTCGGCCGGCGCTCCCGCTCCTTCGGCATCGCCAACGATCGCATCTTCCGCACCGATGGCCGACTGATCGTTCCCTATGCACTCGGCGGGTTGCTGTTCGTCTACGCGGTCGACAAGGACGGCAGCGGCCTCGTTGCCCACCGCGGTTTCCGCAACGGCACGATCTTCACCGACGAGCTGATCGCTGCGGTCGCCGGGGTCCGCGGCGAGGTGGTCGATGTCGAGCGGCAGATCTACGAGTTCGACGCCACCCGGACGCCGGATATCCGGCTCGATCGGATACGCGACGTCGTCGCCTTGCTGCAGCGGCTCAATCGATGCGGATCCCGGCATGAGGCCGTGTATTTCTTACGCGTGCTCGTTTGCCGTCTGTGTGGCAGCGATTTCCAGGGTTTCTTCAGTGCCAAGAACCTGCAGCCGGAGGTGCGAAAGCTCAATACCGAGCTCGTGCAGCTGCTCGACGGGCCTTTCGCGTACCGCCTGCGCCTGCCGATCCGCATCCTGGCGCGGAAGGTGTCCGGCTTGGTGTCGCGACCCAACCTGATCGACGAGCTATGGCACGACACGATCGACCTGGCCGAGCTGCACGTTCGGGGCAGTGCCATAACCAACGAGCTCCGGCGCAGCGCTCACCACGCGCTTGGCAGCTCCACCCTGGCGTTGGCGAATGCCTACAACACCTACCTGGAGACCGGCGACGTCGCACACCTCCCGGCAGATCTGCGCGACCGCGTCGCCCCCTCCGACGAGCAGGCGCGCCAGGGCGCCGCCGCCCGGGCGACGGTACAGCGTATCGTCGATGCCCTCGACAAGCTGCTGGGCGGCTCACAGATCATCACCCGGCTCAACGACTGGAAAGAGTCGTACGAAGGTGCCCTGCTCCGCTGCCAGTCGGGAAACTCGGTGCAGGAAGAGCTCGAGGCCATGGTCGCCGGCGGCATCCGCGAGGGTAACCGTTGGGTCTTCTACCACCACCTACGCGCGCTGCTGAGCAAGGCAGACGACGGCAACTGGGGAGAGACGGCAAGGCCTTTCCGCAATGCGCTGCAGGCCCTGCACATCGAGCGACCGGACGACCCCTCGTTCGACGCCGACGCCGCCGAAGCCCGCGCCCGGGCCTGCGTCGAGGCGTTCATCGACGGCATTCGTGCCGACCATCAGCAGCGCCTGCTGGGGGACCTCGACGCGTCCATCGCGACCTACGAATCCGGACGGTTCCTGGCGGCGTTCGCCGAGGTATCCGCGCTGCGCGACCGGATCGAGGCCGTCTTCGAAGACCGCGGGTTCCCCGAGCAGCGGTACCTGTTGTACCAGCTCGACTGCCTCCTGGAGGAAATGAGCTTCTTCGCCCTGCGTCACGTCGCCAGCGGGTATCAGGAATCAGGGCTGCAGCTCGACGAGTGCCTCCGCATCATCCACACCTGCGCCGCCAACCTCAGCCACGACGGGCTGTTCTCCCGCGAGCTCTGGGATCTGAGCGTGATACTCCGCGATCCGTCGAAGAGTCGCGCCGAGATCCTGGACGTCCTGGAGAGCGTGCAGCGCAACTACCACCAGATGGTGCATCGCGTCTCCGTCGCCTACGAGATGATGGGGCAGCGGCTGGAGCTCGACGACGACGAGATTCGCGCCGTTCAGGGCAACTTCCAGCGCTACCTCCACGATCTCAACAGCATGGTCCACTTCACGGACCTGGCACGGGCTCACATACAGGAGTCCGTCGAGAACGGCGAGCTGGCGGCCGAAGCTACGGCTGCGGTCATGGCCGCCGGATCGGCGGGGATCACGCCGTCGCCGGCGTCCGCGTCTGATGCCGCCTCACACGAACCCACGCCCCCGGCGACAGACGCATCGGGCTGCTACGACATCGTCCACCTTTCGCACGCAGACACCATCGCGGCGCGTGTCGAGAGCCGCGATCCGGCCGAGAACCTGCAGGACCGTTTCGGCGGCAAGGGCAGCGGCCTGATCTACCTGAGCTATCTCGGCATTCCCACTCGAGACGGCTTCATCCTGCCGACGGCCATTCCTCGCTGCGGTGAACACCACGGCAACCCGGAGCGTCTCCGACGGGCAGTCATCGAGCACCTGCGCATCCTCGAACGCGACATCGGACAGGCGGAGGGCAACGCGTGTCGCTTCGGGCAGCCGGAAGATCCTCTGCTATTGGCAGTCCGCGGCGGCTCCGTCTTCACCCTGCCCGGCATGCTGTCGACCGTCGTGTTCGTCGGTATCAACGACACGATCGCCGCCTCGCTGGCCCAGGAGGACCCGTGGTACGCCTACGACGCATTTCGACGCTTTCTGGTCTCGTATGCGGGGGCGGCCTGGGGGCTCGATCTCGAGGAATACGACCTCGTCGAGCAGGCCAAGCGCCGGCATGGTGTTCGCTTCAAGAAGGACCTGCCGGCGTCGGCGCTGCAGGAGGTTACCGAGGCATCCAAGCAGATCATCCGCAAAGAAGGTTTCGGCGACGAGCTCGACGAGATTCTCGACGACCCGGAACGCCAGCTCGTTCGCTCGGTACAGGTGGTGTTCGACTCCTGGGAGCAGGAGCGGGCGTGCCGCTACCGGGAGATCAAAGGGCTGAGCCCCACCTGGCATACAGCGGCCATCGTCCAGCAGATGGCTTCCGGCAATCGACCCAACCTCGGCGTGCATCAGGGCATGGACGAGACAACAGCATCCCTCACCGGTGTCATCATGCAGACGCGCATGACAGAGCTCGGCTTCCGCGTCTTCAGCGGCGACATCAAGTTCTCCGCCAGCGGCGACGACCTGGTGGGCGGGATGACCGAGGCGGCGTCGTTGCGCCCGGTCGACGAGCTGAAGGCAGTCATGCCGATGCTCGAGCGCCGCCTCAACCACATCGATGCCAAGGTGCGACGGTTCCGCGGCACGGACCCCGAGATCGAGTTCACCGTCGATCGTGGTTGCCTGTCGGTGCTGCAGGCGCGCATGGCGCACGTCGGGCGGGAGGAAGAGACGAGCACGTTCGAGGGCGCCGGCCCGGCCGATTTACGCGGGATCGGAATCCGCGGCGGCGCCTTTCGTGGGCTGGTCGCCTTCAACGACGCCGACATCGAGACCATGCGAGCCCAGCTCGACCAGCGGATGGAAGACGGCGACGTCGACGGCGTTCTGCTCGTTCTCGAGAACCCGACCCCTGCGGAGATCCCGATGATCCTCTCGGCCGATGCGTTGCTCACGGCCACCGGTGGCTCGACGTCGCACGCCGCTGTTGCTATCCACGCCCTCGAGGACAAGCCGTACTGCGCCGTCGTGTCCGCCGCGGGCCTGCGCGTCAAGAGGCGCGAGGGCCGTGTGCTGATGTGCGACGCCGGCGGCGTGCCGGTGCATACGCTCACCGCCGGCGACGTACTGTCGATCCACGGCCACTCCGGCGAGGTCTTTGCGGGATCAAAGCCGGTCTACCGGGTCGAGGAGTAGCGCCGCGGCGGTCGAGAACGGTGCACAGAGGTCTTCGGGCGGTGCGGCAGGGACCTCTTCCGCACCCTGACGGGGCGGCCCGGCGGCTCAGGCGTCGACAACGATGAACATCGGCTGATCCTGGAATCGCCGATAGCGTGGGCGCAGGCGCTTGCTGTTGTAGTTCTTGTCGACGTCGACGACCTTCTTCCGGCTGGTAACCACATCGATGCCGATGTTGTCGTAGCGGCCGTTGCGCAGCACCACCAAGCGTCCGGAGATCCCTTCGAGAATCAGATCCAGGGCGAGGTTTCCGTAGGCTATCGGAACGACCGAATCGAGGGCGTCCGGGTTTCCGGAACGCACGAGATAGCCGAGACGCTGGTTGATCGTCGCCACGGTGACGCCGTCGTTGAAGCGCGGAGACAGCTCCTTGAGCCTGGCGGCGATTCGGTCGCCTACCCCGCCGAGCTTGGCGTGGCCGTAGGCATCGCGCTCCTCACTCGCGAAGACCATCTCGCCGCCGCCGAAACGAGCCCCCTCGGAAACCAGCACGACGGAGTACCGGCTGGGGTTCTTCTTTCGATCCTCCGTGAGCAACTCGGCAAGCCACTCGATATCGAATTCGTACTCGGGGATGACGCAACGGTCGGCCGCCCCGGCGATGGTCGGAACGAGCGCGGTGAACCCGGCGTAGCGGCCGAAGACTTCGATGACGAGGAAGCGCTCGTGCGAACCGGCCGAGGTGCGCAGGGCATTGGTGAGGTCGATGGTACGCGTTACACAGGTGGAAAACCCGAGGCAGTAGTCCGTGCCCGGAACGTCATTGTCCATTGTCTTCGGGATACCGACGACCTTGACCCCCTCCTCGTGCAGCCGGACGCCGTAGCTGAGGGTGTCGTCACCGCCGATGGGAATCAGATAATCGATGCCGAGCCAATCGAGGTTCGCGAGGACCTCGGGCGTCAGATCGTTGACTTCTTCCTTGTAGGTGTCACGCAAATGCGCCGGGACACCGGCACGTGCAACGTGCGAGGGCCGCGTTCGGGAGCTGTGCAAGAAGGTGCCGCCGGTGCGCCCGGCTCGGGACACCAACTCCTCGGTCAGGTTCGCGTAGCAGCGGCTGTTGTCCGCGGCCCCATCGCGGACGATCTCGGTAATTCCGGCCCATCCGCGCCGGATACCGACCACCGCAAAGCCCTCGCGAATGGCCCGCAGAGTCACCGCTCGGATCGCCGGATTGAGTCCCGGGACGTCGCCCCCGCCGGTGAGAATACCGATCACGCCACGCTTCGAGTCGGGTTTCATGCCCCAAAGAGTGGCCGATCCGGCCGTAAAACCCAAGTCACCGGCGAAGATTTTGCCGGTCCTTCAGCGGCAAAGCGGCGCCCTGGCACGAAAAGAGGCCCCCACGGCAACGGTCACGCTTGACGTGGGGCGTGTTCGGTGACCGTCGCCGTGTGAGGCCGGGGGATCAGCAAACTCTTCGCCGGCAGAATGACGCCGACGTTGCACTTGTAACCTGCAAGCACCGTGCCGGACGGGTGAGCGGCGGAACGGGCGATCTCCGCGCGGTTTCGGGGTGTCGTCATCGGGCGAAGTGCAACTTCTACCTGCACTCCGGTATTTCTTACCGGCCGCTCGACTCCGCGCCGGACCTCTCGCCACGGCGGCGGAGCGCTTGCGCTTTGCATACGCGTGCGAGAATCTGAGCCGTCCACGGAGGCCGGAAGCTGCCCCCGGATTCCTTTCCTCTTGTCGGTTCGGTGGACCAGGAAGGCGCGATCACCGTGAACTCCCCCGCGACCATCTACGAGAAGCTCGGTGTCTTTTACCTCGGCCGCGAGTACGACCTCGGCGGCGCCGAGCTGCGGGACGATCTCGTCCTGTACGACTCCAAGGATCTCACCACCCATGCGCTGTGCGTGGGCATGACCGGCAGCGGCAAGACCGGCCTGTGCGTCGGCTTGCTCGAAGAGGCCGCAATCGACGGCATCCCGGCCCTGGTAATCGATCCGAAGGGCGACCTTGCCAACCTCCTGCTCACCTTCCCGGACCTGTCACCGGCGGACTTCGCCCCTTGGATCAACGAGGACGACGCCCGTCGCCACGGCCTGACGCCGGAAAAATACGCCGCCCAACAGGCCAGCTTGTGGAAAGACGGGCTGGCCTCCTGGGATCAGGACGGAGACCGCATCCGCCGGCTGCGGGAGTCCGCGGATTTCTCGATTTACACGCCGGGGAGCGAGGCGGGGATTCCGGTATCTGTCCTGTCGACGTTCGCGGCACCGCCGGACGTGGTGCTGAACGACGCCGATCTGTACCAGGAGCGCGTCCGCGGCACGGCAACGAGCCTGCTCGGCCTGCTCGGCATCGACGCGGACCCCCTCCGCTCCCGGGAGCACATCCTGCTTTGCACCTTGATCGACGGCTCCTGGAGACAAGGGCGTTCCCTGGACCTCGGTTCTCTGATTCAGCTCATCCAGGACCCGCCGGTCAATCGCATCGGCGTTCTCGACCTGGACTCGTTTTTTCCCGCAAGAGACCGCTTCGAGCTCGCCATCGCCCTCAACAACCTGCTGGCAGCTCCCGGGTTCGCCACGTGGATGAGCGGCGATGCGCTGGATATCGATGCAATGCTGTACACGCCGGAGGGAAAGCCCCGGGTCTCGATATTCTCCATCGCCCACTTGTCCGACGCCGAGCGCATGTTCTTCGTTTCCATGTTGCTCAACGAGGTCGTTGCCTGGATGCGGACCCGGCCGGGCACGACGAGCCTGCGGGCACTGGTCTACATGGACGAGATTTTCGGGTTCATGCCGCCGGTGGCGGAGCCGCCCTCGAAACGGCCGCTGCTGACGTTGCTCAAGCAAGCGAGAGCGTTCGGCGTCGGCGTCGTGCTGGCAACGCAAAACCCCGTCGACCTCGATTACAAGGGCCTGTCGAACTGCGGCACTTGGTTCATCGGCAGGCTGCAAACCGAACGCGACAAGGACCGCGTCCTCGATGGGCTGGCGGGCGTTTCCGCCGGTGGCGGCGACTTCGACAGAGGCGCGATGGAGTCGACGCTTGCCGGGCTGGGCAAGCGGGTCTTTCTCATGCACAACGTCCACGAGGCGGGCCCCGTGGTCTTTCAGACGCGGTGGGCCATGTCGTATCTGCGCGGACCGCTGACGCGCGCCCAGATCAAGGAGCTCACGCCGGCAGCGGCGGCCTCGAAACCATCGACGGTGCCATCCCCGGCGGCCGCGGCGGCGACCGGCAGCACAATGGCGGCTGCGCCCGGCGCCTCCCCGTGGCAGCAGGC
>CBDUAS010000099.1:0-8986 GCA_965365185.1 uncultured bacterium
GACCTTGTCCGCTCGCGGCACGGTTTCCGTTCCGTGCGCCAGCGCCGCGACGGCACCGGCGCCGCCGATGGCGAACACCCGGTCGGCGCCGGCAATGGCGCAGGCCGCGAGCACCGGGTCGGAGGGCTCGCCGCCCGGACCGGGGGGGGAGCAGACGACGACCTCGTCGACGCCCGCCAGGCGCGCGGGCACGACACACATCAATACGCTGCTCGGGTAGGCGGCCGTTCCGCCGGGCGCATAGGCACCGACGGTGCGTAGCGGCTCCCATCGCCTGCCCAGCCGAATGCCGGCGCCGATCTCGACCTGGTGATGCCGCGGAAGCTGATGGCGGTGGAACGCCTCGATGCGCTCGCGCGCGGTCTCCAGCGCGGCGACGAGCTCCTCGGACAGGCGCGATTGCGCCGCTCGCCAGGAGCGCCGCGGCACCTCGATAGAGGCCAAAGTGCTGTGATCAAAGCGCTTCGCCAGCGCCCGCAGGGCGGTGTCACCTTCTGTGGCGACGGAGTCGATGATCTCGGCGACCGTATCGGCGACCCCGGCTTCGGTCTCGTACGAGCGATCAAGAAGCCGTTGTCGCTGCTTGCCCGTCAAGCCCTCGACGGATCCGTCGACGAAGAGCTCGATGGGCTCGCTCACGGCATGAGCCTCTCGATCTTGGTGACCAGGATGCCGGTGGCACCCAGCTCCTTGAGGTCTGCTATGGCGCGGTACACGTCCGCGGCGTCAACGACCGCATGAGCGGCCACCCAGCCGGAGTCAACAACGTCCACGACCGTCGGCCCGGAAAGGCCCGGCAGCACGCGGGTCACACGATCGAGCGAATCGCGCGGCACGTTGGCCATCAGGTAGCGCTTGTCGCGTGCCCGCAGTACGGACTCCAGGGCAGCGACGAGCTCGCGCAGCCCGGCGTCGACCTCTTTGCTCCTTTCGGTCGCGGGGCGGGCGATCAGCAGGGCGGTGGAGTCGAGCACCGTCGCCACCTCCTTCAACCCGTTGACCTTCAAGGTCGTTCCGGTGGACACCAGGTCGACGATCACCTCGGCGACACCGATGTGCGGGGCGATTTCCGCCGCGCCGGAGACCGGCACGACCTCGATAGGAAGGTCTCGAGCACCGAAGAAATTGCGCGTCAGTCGCGGAAACGACGTGGCCACCAGCGTCCCCTCCGGGATGTCCGAAACCTCCGAGACACCGTCCTCGTGCGTCGCCACCACCAAACGGCACCGGCCGTAGTCCAGGTCGAGCAGTGCATCGAGCTCGCGCCCGGTTTCGGCGATGACGTCGCGGCCCGTAATGCCGGCCTCCGCGGCCCCGTCGGCAACGAACTCGGGGATATCTCTGGCGCGCACGAAGAGGGCCTCGAAGCCATTGCCGAGCGATGCCTGCAGCGCCCGTTCGCTCCTGCCGCGCGCGCGCAGGCCGGCACGCTGCAGCAGGTCGAGGGCGCCCTCCGCCAGACGGCCCTTGTTGGGAACCGCGATCTTGATCATCTCCAGCTCTCTCGCTATCTCGGGGCAAACAAAAAAAGCGACCCGTTCCGCGGAACGGGTCGCGATCAGATCGGTGCGCTTGGTCGTTTAGGGGGACACAGAGCACCGTCGCGACCCGTGATGGCCGTGGTGACGGTGATGATGGTCCGCAAAACGAGTACGCATTGTGCCATCATGCTAGCGGTTGATCGGGCGTGACGCCAACTCGCTTGGCCGCAGCCCCGCAGGAATCCGCGGTCGGGGGCACATTCATACCGGAATCCGACGGACCCTCAGGGGGGCGGCGGTGCCCGTTCGTACGCAGCGCAACCGGAGGGACTGAAATGACGGGATTCGTCGTGCTGCTCGGCCTGGTGTTGGCGGTCGGGTTCTTCGTCGTTGCCATCTATAACCGCCTCGTACGTCTCCGCGTGCGCACCGAGGATGCCTGGAGCGGCATCGACGTGCAGCTCAAACGGCGCTATGACCTGATTCCCAACTTGGTGGAGACCGTCAAGGGATACGCGAAGCACGAAAGAGAGACGCTCGATGCGGTGGTACGTGCACGCCAGGCGGGCATCGATGCGAAGACCGTCCCCGAGCAGGCGCAGGCAGAGAACATGATCACCGGAGCCCTGCGGCAGCTTTTCGCCCTGTCGGAGGCATATCCCGATCTGAAAGCGAATCAGAACTTCGCTCAGCTCCAAGAGGAGCTCTCATCCACGGAAAACAAGATCGCCTTTTCGCGCCAGCACTACAACGACACGGTCAGCAGCTACAACGCCACGCTGGAAACCTTCCCGAGCAATGTGATCGGCGGCATGTTCGGGTTCTTGCGTCGCGATTTCTTCGAGATGGAGGATGCGTCCCAGCGCGAGGCCCCGCAGGTCAGCTTCTGATCCGCTTGCCGGGCGAAGACCCTGCAGGAGGCACGGAGAACGGAGGCCGCCGGAATCAGGCGGCTGCGACGGCGAAGCGCTCGACGTCGAGGTCGAAGTGGATGGCGAGGCCGAAGCCGTTGTTCTGCTCGCTGCAGCGGACCACCTTGCCGCGCAAGATGCTGGGCTCGAGAGCGGGGTGGCTCGGGCGCACGGCGACCACCGCGCGGGCGCCAACCGGAAGGTCCATGTCGACGGACGCGAACATGCCGGAAGCGCTGACGTTGTGTGTGGTGCCGTAGGCGTGGATCAGACTGAGGTCGCCGTCGTAGCCGTAGACCTCGATACCGAGCTGCAGAGCCCGTCGCGGGGCGCCGCGCCGCTCACCGGCTGCTTCAGACTTCGCCCCGTTCCCGTTCGTCGACCGCAACTGGCGGAAAGACGGTCCTTCGTCCAGATAGGTACCCCCCGACCAGGTGGTTCCGGGGTTGATGAGAAACGGTACCTCCGGCGAGTTCGTGTTCGTGGACTGCTTCACCGCTGCCTCCCTTCAGTGCTCTGATAACGAGGCCGGCAAAGATTTTTCGAGCGCCGTGACGATGTTTTGCAGGCGCACGGGAGAGTTTAGTCAGAGAAAGAGGTTCGTAGTCAGTGATGGGTAGCCAAGAGCGTTGAAATATCCGCAGAACATCACCTTTCACGACCTCATCGCCCGGAATCGGCGAAACAGCGCCTTCTTGGTGGCGGGTTTCATCGTTTTCGTCGCGGTGGTGGTGGCGGTGATGGGCTCGGCGCTCGTCGGCGGCGATCCGCAAGTAGCGATGGGCCTTGGCGTTTTGGCGCTTGCCGTCGCCAGCGTCCTGGCGCTGTCCAGCTACTACTCCGGTGACGGGATGATCCTGCGGATGAGCGGTGCCCGGCGCATCGAGCACGCCGACGACCCGGCCCTGTACAACGTCGTCGAGGAGATGGCGATCGCGGCCGGAGTGCCGACTCCGCCCGTCTACCTGATCGAGGATACGGCGCTCAACGCATTCGCCACGGGACGCGACCCGGAGCACGCATCCGTGGCGATCACCCGCGGTCTGCGCGAGCATCTGAGTCGGGACGAGCTGCAGGCGGTGATGGCACACGAGATCTCGCACGTGCGGAATTTCGACATTCGCCTCGCCATGCTGCTGGCGACCCTCGTCGGCTTGGTGGTCCTGATCACCGATTTCTTCCTGCGTGGCGTCTTCTGGGGCGGTGTCGGACGCCGCCGGGGCAACGGCGGCGGTAATGCGGGCGGCGCCCTCATCATGCTCGTGGCCATCGGCCTGGCAGTCGTCGCACCGTTTTTCGCCAAGATCATCCAGCTCGCCGCCTCCCGCGAGCGCGAATACCTGGCGGACGCCGGCGCCGTGGCGTTGACCCGCAACCCGGAGGCGATGATCTCGGCGTTGCGTCGCCTGAGCGCCGACAAGGAGGTGCTCGAGGTTGCCAATCGTGCCACCGCCCATCTTTACATCGTGCAGCCGATCAAGAAGTGGGAGGAGCGAGCAAAGGGATTGTTCGCCACGCACCCGCCTGTGGAGGACCGCATCCGTCGCCTGCAGCAACTCGTCGACCAGCAGGCCGCGGTGAAAGCCTGATGGGTCGGGCGCGGGAGCGAGCGACCCCAGCGCACCGCAGCTATCGCGCTCCCTGCCCCTGCCTACTTCATGAGGGCGTTGAACAGCAGCTTGTAGGTCCCATGCGTCTGCGCCCGATGCTGCGCGCGGATGCCGAGCAACACGACCTCGCCGTCACCGACATCGACGGTGACGACCGCAGCACGCTCTGACAGATGTTGCTCTCCCACCAGCCAGCCGCTCTGCAGGATTTCACGCTCCGCGTAGGTAACGACGCGGTGATAGTTGTACGCGTCGCGGGCGGTAATCTCGAACGCCGGGCTGCTCCAGAACAGCGCCGTCGTCTCCGCCGGCATGCCCCAGGCGATGGGGTCGCCGTTGTCCACGTCCACGTGGAGCGTCGAGCCGGGACAGAAGAACTCCATCGAGTCGAGGCCCGTCAGGGCATCACGCACGCCGAGATCGAAGGCGCGGACGGCAAAGTCCGTGGCGCCGCCCATGGCCACCACCGTGCCGCCGTCCTCGACGAACCGGCGGATCGCGCGCACGCCGTCCTCACCGATACCACTGCGGTAGTCCGGCGGGGTGTTGCGGCCGCGTCGCGCGCCCCCGCCACGCCCACCGCTGTCCGCGGGCGCCGGCAGCCCGGTGATCGCCGTCCAGGAATCGTGCGGAAAGACGATGACGTCGTAGGCGGCGGCAAGATTGCCCGCGGTGATGTCTGCATCCATCAGCGACGTGTAGGGGAAGTCGAACTGCTCGAACACCAGCCGCGTCCAGCCCTCCTCCATGTTGCCGCCTCCGTAACGTTGGTACATGCCGATCCGCGGCGTCGCCAACGGGCGGGTCGCGCCGGCGGGCAATTCGTCGGCGGCCGTGAAATCCACACCGGTATCTCGCGCCACGGCAGCGAGCACGGACGGATCTCCTGTCACCACGAAGTCACCTCGGCTGGCGTCGCCGCCGTCCTCGATGACCCGCTCTACCCCGGCGCCGCGCGCAAGCAACTGGTTGACGGCGCGGAAGCTGTCGTTGAGGCGACCGTCGAGGCGGTGGCGGTCGCCGGGTGCCACGCTTCCGGATACCGGAATGGGTGCTTCCAGAACGCGCAGATCTCCGGCCACCGCGCCGTCGACGGGATCTACCCGTACACCCATGATCTCGGCCATCGTATGGGTGGCGGTGTCGTAGGGACGCAGGGGCGAGCCGTCGCGCGCCCGCGTCCAGTCATTGTCCGGGTAGAACGTGCGGCCAAGCAGGTTGCGCACGAGCCCCATCTTCGGCTGGGCCAGCGAGACCACGAACGATCCCTCGTCATACAGCCGGTCGCCCGCACGGAACTGCGACTCGGCAATCTGTACCTCGACATCGGAGAGCATCAAGGTGTTGATCATCTTCACGGCTGTGAGGGGGTCGTGCTGCGTCGCCGGGACGACGTACGCATCCGGCGAGCCACTGGCGCCGCGTTCGGTCTGGCGGGTCGACTTGAGGTACTGGTTGCGCAGCACCGTCTCGCGATTGCGCGCCGCCATGTCCTGCAAGGCCCAAGCGGAGATCTTCTGCTGCTCGACGATGTCCCTGAGGCGCCACCAGCCGCCCGGCCAGGGGTTGGGCATGGTCGACTGGGCCTCGTATTCGGGGAGTTGACGAGCGCCACCGGAAAGCTGGTCGGGGTCGACATACACCGGGGAGGCCAGGTTGGCGCTGGCGGACTCCGTCAACATTCCGGCGATGTTGTGAAAGGGCGTGATCCAGTGCCAGCCGAAGTGTCCCCAGCCGGGGTACTGCGCCGCGTTGAGGATGCCCGCCTTGCCTGCTTCCTCCAACTTGTAGGCGATGTGGGCGCCGTACCACGAAAGCTCGCGCCACATCAGCGGATCGGCATACGGCCGGATCGGGTCGCTGTACGGCGGCGCGTACATGCGCGCTCCGCCGCCGCCCATCTGGTGATGGTCCACATACGCCTGCGGCTTCCACTCCCGATACAACACCTCGCCGATGTACTTCGACTCCACCAGGTTCATGAAGTCGCCGTCACGATTGTTGTCGTGGCCTGCGTACGTGTGATAGAGCCAGGGCAGCCCGGCCCCCTCGTACTCGGTGCCCACCCACTGTCGGTACCAATCCGTGACCCATATCTGCCCGTCCGGGTTGATACACGGCAGCAGCAGCATCACGGTCTCGTCCCGGATACGCCGTGCTTCCGCGTCTTCCCGTGTCACCAGGTCGTAGGCAAGCTCTGGCGCAGTCTGGCAGCCGGCAACCTCGGTCGAATGGAGGCCCAGGGACTGTGCCACGACGGCCTTGCCTTCCGAGACCATGGCTTCGATCTCGGACGCAGAGCGGCCGCGGGGATCTGCCAGGGTACGACTGATCTCGGCCAGGCGATCGATATTCGCCAGGTTCCTTGCCGACGTGATGGTCACGAGGAGAAACGGGTGCCCTTCGGTGCTCGGTCCCAGATCGGTCACCTGAATACGGTCGCTTTGCTGCTCCAGGAGAGAGAAGTACTCGACCATGCGGTCCCAGCGCGCCAGCGTGCGGTCTGCACCGAGCTGATGTCCGAAGAACTCCTCCGGCGGTGTGACGGTTCCCTGGGCGGCCGCGTCGGAGAGCGACAGGACGACGAACGTGACCACGAGGGCGAGGAACGAAAGCGGACGGACGATCGCGGCGCTTCTGCTCACGGGGCGACTCCCTTACGCAAAAAAGTGGTTGCAAATGCCGCCATGGTAACAGCACCCGGCGGTCCCGAGCCGAGCCCCATCAGCGTGATACAAACAGGTTTCTTCCGTGTCCTACAGGAGTTACGCTAGCGCGTATCATTGCGGCCCCGCACTCCGCACGGATCCACGACGCTCGCCACGCAGCGGCTTCCGGAGACCTCATGACGACCGAACAGCGTGAGCATGACCGCTATCCTGAAAAGCTATCGGTAGACGTGCACGTCTTCGTCTTGCCCGCCTCGCAGACGCAGGAGGGTTACGAGGCCTATGGCAAGACTCTCAACATCGGTCGCGGGGGCGTGCTCATGCGGCTGGACAAGGAGGTCCGCGAGGGTGAGCAGGTGCGCCTGCGTTTCTGGGAACTGCCCGACGGCGTGCGCCTTTGGCCGCTGATGGTCTCCGGCACGCTCCTGCGATGGGAGCCGGGGGAGGGGCCCGCCGACGACCACATGATCGGGCCGGGCAGCCTGCTGGCGATCGAGTTCAGCGAGCCTTTGAAGGAGCTCGACGTTCCCGCGCCAGCCTGACGCTCTGCGGAACGCTGTACGCTCGGCGCCGCCGCGACCCCCCGCTTCTCGCGCCGCAGCCACGGCGCGGATTATCGCGGCAGGAGCGCCACGACCCGGGTCGGGCCACCCGTGCCTTGCTCGATCTTCATCGGCAGCGCCACGACGGCGAAACCGGTCTCGGGAAGGCCGTCGACGTTGGTGAGGTTCTCCAGGTTGAAGACGCTCGCTGCTGCGAGTACCTGATGTGCCTCGAATGTCGAGCTGGTACCGGGGTCGATACTCGCCGTGTCGATACCCAGACCGGCGATTCGCCGTGTGCCGAGAAGCTCGGCGGCCTGCGGCGAGACGCCCGGGAAATGGAGCGTGGCGACGTCGCGCGGCGTTTCCGAGCCATAGTAGGCGTTCCAATCGGGCCATTTCGCGGCCCATCCGGTGCGCACGATGACGATGCTCCCGGCGGGGACGGGGCCGTAGCTGCGCTCCCAGGCAGCGATATCTGCGGACTCCAGGACGGTATCCGGGTCGCTGCCGGCGCGCTCGCTGATGTCGATGACGACGCCGGGGCCGAATAGCCGCGACAGCGGGATCTCGGCGCTCGTCCAGCCCCCCTCGCCGAAATGGATCGGGGCGTCCAGATGTGTCCCCAGGTGCTCCGGAGAGCTGAACGAGCCGGAGGCGTACCAGTAGCCACCGGCGCTGGTCTCACCGGAGTATTCGTGCTCGAAGGGGGCGCCGGTGGGCCAGTAGAGGCTCTCGGGGCTGAGGGGGTAGGTCAGGTCGACGAGCTCGAAATCATCGAAGAACCCGGTTTCCAGCGCCCGTTCCACCGGGCCCTCCACCGGCGGCGTTGCATCCTCCGCCGGCGGGGCACATCCGATCGCCATGCCGGCGACGATGAGGGTCAAGGCGGACTTCCGGAACGGACGACGGATCTTGTCCTTCGAGAGCATGGCGAAG
Organism: uncultured bacterium; assembly: GCA_965365185.1. Classification (GTDB taxonomy): domain Bacteria; phylum Acidobacteriota; class UBA890; order UBA890; family UBA890; genus CBDCGW01. The sequence continues at coordinate 8,153 of CBDUAS010000099.1, forward strand.
CTCCTGGTTGCGGCAGGCGCGGGGCGCGTGGAGTCTGCAAGCCGAGAGTGCACGATGACGACGTCCGCCGCCAGCCGATGCGACGCGGGCCGCCGCACGCCATCGGCGCCGCTCTTGTGGGTGCGGGCGCCGGGTAATAGGTTCGGCCGATGAGCAAGAGCACGGTTGCCTCTCTCTTCGCGTTCGTTCTGGCAGCCGCGGCTGCGTCGGCCCCGTCGCCGAGATCCGCGAGCGCCGGCGTCGCGTTCGTTCAGGCTCCCGAAACGGTGCGCCTGCTGATCGAAACCGACCTCGGCGTGCTCGAAGTGGAGCTTTACAACGGCCGCGCTCCCGTCACGGTGGCCAACTTCCTGCGCTACGTCGACGCCGGCCGATATACGGGCGGCCGTTTCCACCGTTCCGTCAGACGCGACAACCAGGTGCGGGACGATGTCCCCATCGAGGTGGTCCAGGCCGGCGCCAATCCCGAATTCCGCCGCCAGCAATTCGCTCCGATTCCCCTCGAGCGCACGCGTGATACCGGGCTGGTCCACCGCGACGGCACGCTGTCGATGGCGCGCGCCGGCCCGGATTCGGCACGCTCCGATTTCTTCATCTGCATCGGCGACCAACCGGAGCTCGACTTCGGCGGCGCACGCAACGCCGACGGCCAGGGGTTCGCTGCCTTCGGCAGAGTTGTGCGCGGAATGAGCGTCGTTCGGCGGATACATCGAAGACCGACCGACGACCGCGAGAGGCTGACGTCTCCCGTGCGGATCCTCCGGGTTACGCGGATCGATTAATCGCCACCGCAGCGGCCAGGCCGCAGGCGGCCGCCGCATCGTCGCAGGTCGC
>CBDUAS010000100.1:0-8955 GCA_965365185.1 uncultured bacterium
CGTACCCGAACCTGGGGTTCGATTACGGCCGGATTACCGACCCGAGCGGACGGGGGGGCCGCTAGCCGGAAGGGACCCTCTGCGGCCTCCAGGGTCACCGGTCGTGTTTTCGGTGCCCTCTCAGCGACCGGGCTCGGTCACCGTGCGCCCCGATGCGCCCCTTACGCGGTGCAGATTGAGGATCGCCTTGAACCAGAAGTTCGGCTGGTAGGTGATCTGCACGGGCACGCCCGCGATGTTTCCGGTGGTGCCCACGAGCAGATCGAAGTGCTCCGTCCACCCCGTCTGCTGGTTGCGCGTTTCGAACCGCAGTTGCAGCAGATCGCGGTAGTCGTGCTGTACCTCGGCATCGTCGATGAGCCGATAGGCAATCTTCCGCCGTGCCACGGGGCGCTGCCGCGCCAGCCTCAGCGTGTACAGCTTCGAGTTGTATACGAAGCAGCGGGATAGCCCATCAGCACTGCTGACGACAGCGGCGTCGATGACGTCCTTGAGCGTGAACAGGAAGCTCTCGTTGCGCGCACAGGCGCTCCGCCCGGCGCCGTCGAGCTGCCGGTAGCTCGATAGACGAAACGCCCTCTCGTATTGCGCCCGCACCATCTGCTCGGCCTGGGCGAGCTGACCGGAGTGGAAGTCCACGGGAGAGACGATGGGCAGCACGCTCGAGAGCGCCGCTCCCCGCTCGATGCGGTTGATGCTGGCCTCGAAGACGTGCCGTCGTTGCGAGCCCTCCGACTCGAGCTCGGCCTCGACCGCCTCCACCGACCGGCCTTCGGTGGCCTTCATGAAACCGAAGAAGGCGGTCGACACCACCGACCTGGTCTGCGCGTCACGCTCGATGACCTCGGCCGCGGCTCCCCACCGGTTGATACGGCGCGGCGCCTTCGCCGGGTCCGAGCCGATCCTCAGTCGAATGGCAGCGAGCTCGGCCCGCTCGATGCCCTCCTCGACGCTGATGCGACCGTCGCCGACGTCGTCGCGGCCGACCCAGAACAGAAGAATCCGTACCTTGCCGGTCATGACGTATTCGTATTCGGCCCGGGCCCGAAAGTCGGAGAACACCATGTTCACGGCCTCGTCGAGCGCCGGCGGAATCGTGTGCCCGGGGCTCGCCTGTTGCGGGCCCCGCTCCGGATGGGCTGCCATCGGCGCAAGCGAGCTGGCGAGGACAGCGGCAATCCACAGGGACATGCTCCGGATTCGCGACCTCGATGCGTACCTCATGGCCAACCTCCTTCGTGTCGCAGACCGCGCGACAGTGGTTCAACGAAACAAGGCAACGACCGACTGTGAGCAGAGGGCGAGGACGCCGAAGCGGACGAGCCGGCCGCACGTGCCGGACGCCAGGAAACGCACGAAGTCGAGCTTCAGCGCACCCGCGAGGAGACTCATGACGTAAAACGGGGGCAAGCCGACGGCGGAGCTGACGAACACCATGCCCAGCGCCGCCGAAGGTCGGCGTGCGAACCGACCGCGCCAGCGCTCGATGCTGGCCTCGAGCCGCTCAGGCGGCGAGCTGCCGGCGCCCCGGCCCGACCAGTAGACGGCGCACTTGCCGAGCATCTGCCCGGCCGTCGCAACCAGGATCAGCGCCAGCAGCTCGGTGCGCGACGACGCCATCAGCGGCAACGATACGACCAACGCCTCGGCGTTGATCCAGGGCAGGACGGCGCTCACCAGCGTGTAGGCAAAGCAGAACAAGAACATCCAGCCGTCGCCGTATCCGCTCATGGCGCACCTCGTCACCAACCGGGACGACTGCAGAGCACGACGTACAGCATCCAGGTCGCCACGTAGGGCGGGATGAAGTGGCGTCGCCACCGGAGCCAGTCCACGTAGGGGCCCTTCATCGAGCGGAACTTCCCCGGTGCGTAGTTGCTGCGAACCATCTTGAACAGCAGCTCCAGGAACATCCGCATGCTGCCGATCGAGGCCAGGAACAAGAAGGCGAGGTCGGTCGTGTGAGCCGACGCGATCAACCCGCCGAGGGCTCCGAACGACGGGCTCTTGGCGAACTTCCACCAGGAGAACCCTTCGATCGAACCGTCCTTATAGGCACCCGCCATGGCTTCCGCCAGGCCGATGACCGAGCCGACGATGAGCCCTCGCAACGGCGCCGGCAAGGACGCAGGCAGCAGCTTGAAGGAGCAATAGATGCCGTAGATGCTGGCGAGGTAGCCGGCCCCCAGCAACAATCGCAGCGCCGGATTGCGCACCACACCCGTGACGATGTGCACCTGAGTCGGGATGCGGTACTCGCCCTGCGGCTCGACGCGCACGAACAGCTTCCAGAATTCGGTCGTGATCCGCGAGAGCGCGAAGGCCGACAGATAGATGATGAACGGCGTCTCGCCCTCGACCAGATGGCCGGCCGCCATTGCGGCCGCGATGACCGCCGCAATCAGCAGCTCCCGCACGAAGCGGCGGGGCAGGAACGACTCGTGCGGCGAGTCCTTGTACGCACCGTAGAGCGCTGCGTGCAACCCCGCCGCGATACCCAGCAGAACAACGGTCGTGGTCGTCATGGCGAGACCTCCTTTGCGCCCGTGGGCGGCCTCGTCGATTCGCGAGACGCCCGAAGCGCCAGTTTCTCGACCTTGCGACAGCGCGTAACTCTTGCTGCCACCGCTTGCTTAGGGGGAAGAGCGCCGGAGTAACCGCGTGCGACGCCGTTGGCGCCGTCGACCGCAGACGACTCGAGCGATCACCAGCGTCTGAGCCAGCGTCGTCGCACGGATCACATTCCGCCGCCGCCGCTCCCGCGCGGCTGCGTCTCGGAGCACATAAGATGACGGAGCAGCAGGGCACCGATTTTCCCGCTGCTACCGCGACACGAGTCTGCAGGAGGCAGCTCCCGATCGGAGAGCGACTTATGCGCCGTTTGACGCCGGCCGCCATTGTGCTGATCGCGTGCTCGACCGTCCTCGGTTCGAGTGCCGGATACGTCTTTCCACAACCGGGTCACCAGGAGCGATTCCTCGGCTTTTACGTGGGCGAGGAACGTCGCTACGTTCTCGAGCCCGACGCGTCGTTCGACGACGGCGACTCCGCCATCTGGATCATCGCCCTCGAAACGGTTGCCGCCGACGGCAGCAGCGGCACGTTCCGCCTGCACCACGAGCGACGCATGGAACTGGGCACGCTGGTAACCAACCCCGAGCAACGGGTGGTCTCCGAGGTCGTTTCCCAAGCCGAGCTCACCGTCGACGCGCTCGGCAGCCCGCAGGAGGTGCTGATCGTCAACCGCGAAAACCTGCCGGGATTGGGCTCGGACGAGTACTCGGTGCGCTACCGGCGCGACGCCGGGAAGTTCACGAAGGAGGTGAGCACCGAGGAAGGACGTTGGAGCTTCGAGGTCCCGGTGCTCACCGACGACGCTTTCGACGAGGTGCCCCGTGAGGGCACCTCCCCGGCCCAACGCGTCGTCGCCTTCTCGCCGGCGGGGCTGACATGCCTGGCGAGCGGGTACGCCGTGACACAGGTGGAGCGGGTGCTCATGCGCAACAGCCGGGGGTCCAGCGGGGAACGGGATCGCGGCGGAGGTGCCCCGGGTGGGCGCGACAGGCCCGGTGACGGTGGCGCCGGCCGCGACCGACCCGGCGACGGCCCGAGCGGAGGCAAGGGATCCGCCGGCGGAGCGGGCGGCGCGGTGGCCACCCGTCCCGGCACCGGCGGCACCATCATTCCCCCCACCGGCTCGAGGAGCCGGCCGGGCGGCCCCCCACGGGACATCAACGACGTGACGAGCACGCCGACCGCCACCGCGGGCGGTACTCGGAACACGACGCCCGTCGGCACCACCACGAACACCAGCGCGGCCGCATTCGATCCCGCGACCTGCGAGGTCGAGCCCCTCTTCGCCAACCCGGGCCTCCTGAGCCTGATCATGCCTGCGGTATGGGACGCCGCCCTCGGCGCGCTCGATCTGCGGCTGCTGACGCCGCTCGCGCCGGCGCTGTTCCCGAACGACGCCGACGGCGGCTTTCCCCTCAGCATCGGCCGCAACGGCACGGTGAGCCTGAGCGGTAACCCGCTCGAGTGGTTCGGCGGCGATGACGAGGGGATCGACCCGAAGAGCCCGGCGACCAACTTCGCCGACCACGGCCTCGTGCTCGGCGACCGTTCCCGTATCGATGTCAACGGCCGGCGTCTCGATGCCTGGAACATCGAGCTCTCCGGGGGACTCGGAGCCCTGCAGGTCGACGACGACGGCAAGGTCCTGCGCGCCGATCCCGACCCCGACGCAATCGACGGGATGGTGGGGCGCTGGATTCGGATCCTGTTCCCCAGCGAGTACTGATCACCGGGGGGTGACGCCCACCGGTGCGCCGGACGCGGCGAGGTGCGCGGCGGTTCCGAAGCACGCTGAAAACCAGCGCTTGACACGCCTCGCGCAATCGTCTAGAGTGTACTTTGAAATTCAGAGTACTTTGAAAAGAAGCGCAGCGGACAACCGGGAGGAGGCCATCATGACCAGCGAGGATCTGGAAGCCGCCGAGCGTCAGGTTTTTCGATCGGTCGTAGATACGGGGCTCTGGGACGTGATGCTGGCGAGCGTTGTGGCAATGTTCGCCATTGCACCCCTGTTGAGCTCGCGGCTGGGGGATTTCTGGAGCTCGGCAGTGTTCGTTCCGGTGTGGTTGATCGTCTACCTGGCCATACGGGGCGTGCGCGAGCGCGTCGTCGTACCCCGAATCGGTGTGGTGCGGTTCGGCGTGCAGCGGCAAGGGCGACTCCGGCGCTTTGCCGTGGTCCTGGTGATCGTCAACGTCATATCGCTGGTGATTGCAGCGATCCTGGCGACGCGCGTCGCCGAACCGGGCGCCTCGAGCTTCCCGATCGCCTTTTCGGTCATCGTGTTGGCGGTCTTCTCGATCGCCGCCTTCGCCGTCGGCATCCGGCGGATATTCGTGTACGGGCTGCTGATCGCCACGGCACCGGCGCTGGGGGAGTGGCTGTTCCGTCAAGGATTCGCGGCCCATCACGGCTTCCCGGTCGTGTACGGCGCTCTCTCCATCGGCATCGCCGCGCTCGGGCTCGCCAAGCTCGCGTCGATCGTGCAAAAGAACCCGCCGGTGCCGGCCGAAACCGCCGCGGTCGGCAACCATGAGTGACGGCGCTGCCAATCCCGCCGTCGATCCGCTGAACCGTATCGACCCGGTCATCCACGCCCCGGCGCGGCTCAAGATCGTGACGCAGCTCTACATCGTCGAGGCCGCCGACGCGACGTTTCTGGTCAACCAGACCGGCCTGACCTGGGGCAACCTTTCCACCCATCTCGGCAGGCTCGAGGAAAGCGGCTACGTGGCCGTGGACAAGGGATACCGTGGCAAGACGCCCTGCACGATGATCAGCCTCACGGACCGCGGCCGCCGCGCGTTTCGCGACTATCGCGCGACGATGCACGAGGCGCTCGGCGGGATACCCGATTGACGGCCGGACACACGCCACTACGTCGCCGCTGCCCGCATGTCGGGAGATCGGCCGGCGTCGCGCCGGATTGGTCCGCTGCCGCCGCCCGCCGCCGATATTTCCCTATTCCGGATATGCGGGTCTCTTTAATCGGCCTATAATCAGACGATCGTTCCACAACGACCTTGTCTCTCTGATTCCTGCCGAGGGAAAGAGGTGCCCCCGATGCCCGATATCCGTTTCACCAAGCTCGAACTCGCACCGCGACGCGCAGTCTTCGTCGACCTCGAGGAGCAGCTCGACGCCGTCGAGGTTCCAGAAGATCACGTACGCTACCTCGAAGACTACGACCTGCTCTATCGAACGCTGTGCGGCATTCTCTTCAACTTCGTGCCCAACTCCGGCCATCCCGGCGGCAGCATCTCGTCCGGACGAATCGTCGAGGGTTTGCTGTTCTCGACGATGGACTACGACTTCACCGACCCGGACAACCCGGCAGCCGACATCCTGTCGTACGCCGCCGGGCACAAGGCAATGGGGTTGTACGCCATGTGGGCGCTGCGCAACGAATGCGTGCGCATCGCCCGACCCGAGATGCTACCCACCGTGAATCAGCAGCTCCGCCTCGAGGACCTGCTCGGCTTCCGCCGCAACCCGACGCAAGAAACGCCGCTGTTCGCCGAGCATCGGGCAAAGCCTCTCGACGGACACCCCTCGCCGCTGGTGCCGTTCGTCAAGCTGTCTACGGGTGCCTCGGGCGTTGGTGACCCCTCCAGTTTCGGCCTGGCATTCGGTGCTCAGGACACGTTTGCCGGACAGTCGCCGTTCGTGCACGTGCTCGAGGGCGAGGGCGGGATGACAGCAGGTCGCGTTGCGGAGGCACTGGCAACCGTGGCGACCGCGCAGCTCTGGAACACGCGGCTGCACGTCGACTGGAACCAGGCCTCCATCGACAGCGATCGCGTCTGCCGCGTGGGCGAGGAAGCCGGCGATTACGTGCAGTGGAATCCGCTCGAGCTTTGCTATGCGAACGACTGGAACGTGATCTCGGTTCCGGACGGCAAGGATATTCGCCAGGTGCTGGCGGCACAGGAGCTCGGCAAGGAGCGTTTCAACGACCAGCCCACCGCGATCGTCTATCGCACGATCAAGGGCTGGAAATACGGCATCGAGGGACGCAAGTCGCACGGGGCCGGCCACGGCTACTGCAGCGACGAATACTTCGCCACCCTGGCCCCGGCCGAGGAGCACTTCAACATCACCTTCCCGCGGCCTTCGGACAGCAAAGATCCGGTCGAGGTCGAGGCGGCGTTTTTCGATACCCTCCTGACCGTGCGCCAGGTACTCGAGGACAACAAGGAGCTCAGCACGTTCCTCGGCAACCAGGTCGGCGCCGCGAAGGAAAGGCTGGCAGCGCTCGAGCGCAAGCCGCGCGCCGACGTTCCCGAGATCGGCAAGCTGTACGAGGGCAATCTGAGACCGGATGTCATCCCCGAGAAGCTCGTCTACGAGGTCGGCAGCTCGCAGACGCTGCGCGGCGCCCTCGGCGAAACGCTGGGTTATCTCAACGAGGTCACCGGGGGAGGCTTCGTGGCTGCGGCGGCGGACCTGATGGGCTCGACCAGCATCGACAAGCTGGGAGCTGCGTTCCCCGGGGGGATGTACAACGCCGTCCTCAATCCCGGCTCCCGGCTGCTGGCGGCCGGCGGCATCTGTGAAGACAACATCGGCGCCTTCATGTCGGGGGTATCGTCCTTCGGAACGCACATCGGCGCGGGGTCGTCGTACGGTGCCTTCATCGCCGCGCTGCAGCACATCGCGGCGCGATTGCACGGCATCGGGCAGCAGGCAACGAGGGCCAGAAACGGTGACCCGTTCAGGCCGTTCTTCATCGTTTGCGCCCACGCCGGCCTGAAAACAGGCGAGGACGGTCCTACCCACGCCGACCCACAGGCGCTGCAGCTCCTGCAGGAGAACTTCCCACCGGGAGTGATGATCACCCTGACGCCGTGGGATCCGCAGGAGCTTTACCCGACGGTCGTCGCGGCCCTGCTGCACCGGCCGGCGGGGATCCCACCCCTCGTCACGCGCCCCAACGAAACGATCGTCGACCGTGAGGCTATCGGGCTGCCTCCGGCAACGGCGGCCGCCGAGGGCGTATATGCGTTCCGCCGCGCCGATCCGGACGACAGTGCCTATCACGGCACGTTGGTGATCCAGGGAAGCGGTGTGGCCAACACCTTCGTCAACGAAGTACTTCCCCGCATCGACGAGGCGGGACTCAACATGAATATCTTCTACGTTGCCAGCGCGGAGCTGTTCGACTTGCTGCCGCGCGAGCGACGTGAGGAGATCTTCCCCGCCGGGCTGGCCCATGAGGCCATGGGCATCACCGGTTTGACGATGCCGACGATGTATCGCTGGGTCACCTCGCCCGAAGGCCGCGAGCTCACCGCCCATCCGTACAAGAGAGGCGAGTACCCCGGCAGCGGCATGGCGCACAAGGTGCTCGAGGAGGCCGGGCTGCACGGTGAGGGCCAGTGGGCCGCGGTTCAGGAGTACGCCACTCGCATGTCGACCAAGGGGACCCTCGTAGCGGGTTAGCGCCCAACCAGGGGCTGCACGCCGCGTTCCGACGCGCGGTGTGCAGCCCTCGCGCGCGCAGGCGGCGCACGCGGACATGCGTCAGGAGTTCTCTCTCCGAAGGGACGGTTGCGCTCTCTGTGAACTAGTGATATATAGTTATATATCACTGATCACAGGCGATGAGGCAGCCATGTCCGACATTGCGATAAGCACCACGAACCTGACGAAGGATTTCGGAGCGGTCAGGGCGGTCGATGAGCTCGACATCGAGGTCCCGGCGGGAAAGATCTTCGGTTTTCTGGGTCCCAACGGCTCCGGGAAGACGACCACGATCCACCTTCTCCTCGGCTTGCTCGAGCCAACCTCCGGGCACGCCGAGGTGCTCGGGTTCGACACCCGGAGCGGCAGCGAAGCACTACGCACGCACACCGGGGCCCTGCTCGAACACCACGGTCTGTACGAGCACTTGACGGCGCGCGAGAACCTGGAGTTCCAGGGCCGAATCCACGGACTCCACGAGGGTGCGCTGCGTCCCCGCATCAAGGAGCTGCTCACGCGGATGGGAGTCTGGGATCGACGCGACGAGCGGGTGGGCGAATGGAGCCGCGGCATGAAGCAACGCCTGGCCGTCGCACGGTCCCTGCTGCACGGGCCGGAGCTGGTGTTCCTGGATGAGCCCACGGCGGGCCTCGACGTCGTTGCCGCCAACAGTCTGCGGGAAGATCTCGCCACGCTCGTGAACGACACCGGCGCGACCGTCTTCCTCACCACCCACAACATGGTCGAGGCCGACAGGCTGTGCAGCCGCGTTGCCGTCATTCGCCGCGGCAGGCTCGTGGCCTGCGGCTCGCCCTCGGACATCAAGGCCGGCACCGGCCACACGAACCTCGAAGACGCCTTTCTGAACATCATGGAGGAACAGGAATGCTCGCTGACGTGCTGACGGTGATGTGGAAG
>CBDUAS010000101.1:0-8916 GCA_965365185.1 uncultured bacterium
GGTGTTCCTGCCGCTGGAGCCCGGCCGGGCCGGCGGCACACCGGTCTACAGCCCGCGCCTGATCGGTATGGCAAACGTCACGTTCGTCGACACCCGCAAGGGTCTGGAGGCGGCGGAGGAGCTCACACTTCTGGCAACGATCGACGACGGCCCGCTCCCGGTCGACTGGTCCGAAGCGGAGCCGATCGCCATCGGCGACGACGCACTGGAGGACGCGCCGGCTCCGCACGCCGATTTCGACGATCTGCCCGAGCGAACAGCGGACGCGAAGAGCTACGCGCGTTGGCGGAAGTCCTTCGCAGACTGGATCTACCGGAACCGCCGCTACGAGCTGCTCAAGAGCCCCGGCCTGAGGGAGATCTCGCGGCCGGGCGAAAGCGAGCGGGACTTTCGCATCCGGCTCGGCGATCGCGCCCGCGAGGAACGCGACCTGCAGCTCGAGAAGCTACGCGTCAAATATGCCTCCAAGTTCCGCACGCTGCGCGACCGGATTCGCAACGCCGAGGCCGCGGTACAGCGCGAGAGCGACCAGGCGAGCGGGGCAAAGATGCAGACGGTCATCTCGGTCGGGGCCACGCTGCTGTCCGCGGTCCTCGGGCGCAGCCCGATGAGCTCGACGACCCTCGGCAAAGCGACTACCGCGGCCCGGGGTGCCGGGCGGGCGTCGAGGCAGGCGCGCGACGTCGACCGGGCCCGCGAAAAGCTCGAAGCTTACCGGCGCCAGCTCGAGGACTTGGAGGAGGAGTTCCAGAGCGCCGGCGAAAACGTCCGGGCGCAACTCGATCCCTTGACCGAGGTGCTCGAACCCGTCGTGCTCAAGCCTCGAAAGACGGATATCGACGTGCGCCTCGTGGCGCTCGCCTGGAAACCCTGAGCGACACCGCAGTTCTCGCATTGTGGCGCGGCAGGTCGTGGCCCGGCAGATCGCGGCCCGGGGAATCGCGATCCGGGTAATTGCGACCCGGCTCGACGTCCGTTGCCGTCGCCACCTGCGTCAATCTCGGCGTCTTGTGGCTGCCTGTGGACGATAACGGAAGAGTCGTTACAGTCCACTAGCTGCGCCGCAACGGCGCGATCTTCTGGCCGGCCGCCGAGTCGCTGATCAGCGTCTGCAAACGACGACGGCGCGTTTCTTCCTTCTTGGCGCTGACCACCCAGTGTGTGGCGGTGCGCCGATAGCCCGGAGCCTGCTTGTTGAAGAACGCCCACGCGCGGGTTTCCCGGCGGAAGATCTGCTCGTATTCCGTGCCCAGTTCGGCGTCCTTGCGCTGCTCGTACGAGTAGGTTCCGGACCCGTCCTGCCGACCATTCTCGAAGGCGCGCAGGCCGGCCGGCCGCATGCGACCCTCGGCCGTCAGCTTCTCGACGCTGGCGATATTCTTGGCGCTCCACTTGCTGCGCGGCCGCCGCGGCGTGAAGCGGATCTTGTAAGCATCTTCGTCGATCTTCTTACGCAACCCGTCGATCCAGCCGAAACACAGGGCCTCGTCGACCGATTCCTGCCAAGTGATGCTGGGCCTGCCGCTACCCACCTTATAAAAGCCCACCCATTGCTCATCGACGGTGTCGTGGTGCTTCTCGAGCCATGCACGGAATTCGGATGGCTCGGCGAAGAACTCGATCTCATGCGGCATGCCGGCCTCGCTTCTTGCAGCACCCACCTGGTCAAGACCCGACAGGATACTCCACGATCACCTCGTCGATGCCGCGCTGGGCAATCTGGTCGTCGAGGTGAGCCACCACGCGGTCGATGCGCTCGGACAGATGCTTGACCTCGAACGAGGTGAGAAGATCGCCCAGCAAAGCTTCCAGAGCCCGGCGGTCGAGCTCCTGCAAACGCCGCCAGATGCGCCGTTCGCACATGGCGATCGGCGCCGGCGTCCAGTCCGCCGGAAATCGCTGGAAGGCGCGCGTATGGTCGATCATCCACAGCTTTCCGCTCGGATCCAGCAGGTAGTTGCCGCTGTGGCGATCGATGTTGCCGATGAGGCAATCGAACAGCGTCATTGTTCTCATCTGTGCCAGCCACGCCTGATAGTCGGGCGGTCGCAGCCCTCCTTTTCGCCGATGAGCCTCGGTCATGGCCCCTTCGATCCAGAGCTGCATCGACCCCTTGCGGCTGCCGATCGAGCGCACGACCGTCGGCGGCACATTGTCGAGGCCAAGCCGTCGTGCCAGCCGATAGGCGGCAACCTCGAACAGCGCCGAGTCGTGAAGCTCGCGGTGAAACGTACCGTCGCGCATCCAGACCTGCTCGCGCAGAATATCGACGTCGCGGAACACGGCGTAGGCCCGCGTTCCATCCATCTCGAGCAGCACCTTGCGGGGTCTGGTCACGCCGGTCGGAATCGGCTCCATCGAGACGATAGCGGCGTGGCGAAGGAACTCCAGGGTCTGTTCTTCGGACGAAAACGGAGCCGGCGAGCCCTGGTGATGCGGTGGCGCGGCGGCGAGGCTCACCGCGCCGAGCAGTACAACGGTGCAGACCCGACGGAATTTCATCGTGAAACCTCCGAAGCGGTCTGGGGGCGGGTCCCGTATGTATGACAAGACGGAGCCCGGAGCGTTCGGGTTTCATCGCCGCCGTGGTGAGCTCAGACGATGCATGAGTGACCTCACCGAGGTCCTCGTGCATTCGCTTTCGTCGCTCATCACCGCCGCCGGGCGCGGGCAGCAGCGGCGGAAAGGGATCCCTCGGAGCCGCTCGCCTGACGTGCGGCGGGTCGGCGGGATCGCCAGGCTACCCTTGTAAGCAGCCGCGCACTGCGTTAGCACTTGGGGTGGGTGCCGGGCAGCGCACCCGCAAACAGGCAAGCTCGTGTCACGAAGGAGCCGAGGGCAACGGCCAATGAAAGACCCGATCGACAGCGCGGCAGGTGCCCCGGGCGGCGATGACTCGCCCCGTGGCACCAAGCCCGTCCAGGCCGACCTGCAGCGACTTTTCGACCTGTCGCTCGATCTGCTTTGTATCGCCGGGCTCGATGGCTACTTCAAGCACGTCAATCCGGCGTTCAGCCGTGCCCTCGGGTACAGTAGCGAAGATTTGCTCCGAAAGGCCTTCGTGGAGTTCGTTCACCCTGAGGATCGCGACAGCACCATCCGGGCCCTGGAGCAACTCCAGCGCGGCCTCGACGTCGTCGACTTCGAAAACCGTTACCTCGCGGCGGACGGTAGCTGGCGCTGGCTGGCGTGGCGATCGACCTCTGTTCCCGAAGAGGGGCTCGCCTTCGCGGTGGCCCGCGACGTCACCGACCAGAAGCGTCTCGAGGCACTGGCAGCCCGCCAGGCGGCCGAGTTGGCGCGCTCGAACGCCGATCTCGAGCAGTTCGCCTACATTGCGTCACACGACCTGCAGGCGCCTTTGCGCGCCGTTCACAACCTCGCCGACTGGATCGAAGAAGAGCTGCCGGATCAGCCGCCCGAGGGAGTGGTGGAGCACCTGCAGACGCTGCGCGAGCGCGTCGATCTGATGTCTCAACTCGTCGGCGACTTGCTCGCGTACGCGCGCGTTGGCCGCGAAACGGAGAAGATCGAGCACACGGACGTCGCCGAGCTGGTGGAGGCAATCGTCGAGCTGCTCGGGCCGCCCGATGGCTTCGAGGTCACGGCGGATGCGAGCTTGCCGGTGTTCGAAACGACGCGGACAGCGCTCGAGCAGGTCCTGCGCAACCTCATCGCCAACGCCCTCGGCCATCACGACCGGGCCGGCGGATCCGTGGCCGTCTCCGCACGCGAGAACAACGGATTCTGGGAGTTCAGCGTCGCCGACGACGGCCCGGGAATACCGCAGGACGATCGGAAGAACGTCTTCCAGATGCTCTGGTCAACGCCCGCGGGCGGTCATCGCGGCGCCGGAATGGGACTCGCCCTCGTCGACCGCCTTGTTTCCCGGGTTGGCGGTAAGGTATGGCTGGAATCCGGGGAAGGTCGCGGAACGACCGTTTGCTTCACCTGGCCGAAGAGAATCGTGGCGTGACGAAGATCCTCATAGTCGACGACGACAGCGTTGATCGTGAATTGGCCGGGCGATGTCTGGCGGCGATCGAAGAACTGGAGCTGGCGTTCGCCGCCAACGGCGATGAAGCGCTTGAAACCGTCGCCCGTGGCCAACCCGATGTCATCCTGACCGACCTCCGCATGCCCGGTCTCAGCGGGCTAGAGCTCGTGGAGCGACTCGCGGACGAGTACCCACTGGTGCCGGTGATCCTGATGACCTCACAGGGCAACGAGACGATCGCGGTCCGCGCCCTGCAGGCCGGGGCAGCGAGCTACGTTCCGAAGCACGAGCTGACCGACACCCTCGAGGACACCGTCGAGCAGATCCTTCTGGTTGCGGAGGCACGCCAGTCGCGCACGCAGGTTCTCCGGTTTCTGCGCCGGCTGGAAACCAGCTTCGAGATCGTCAACGATCCTGAGCTGATTACTCCGCTGGTCGCCTACATCGAGGAGAACCTCGACCGCCTGGGGTTCGCCACCCGGTCCATGCGCTCACAGGTCGGCATCGCCCTCATGGAAGCCCTGGCCAACGCCATGCTGCATGGAAACCTCGAGGTAGATCCCGAGCTCCGCCGTAACGACCGAGATGCCTTCGACCGGCAGGTCCGTGAGCGCGGTGAACGTGAGCCGTATGCGGCGCGGCGGGTTCGCTGCGAGGCAAGCGAGTCGCCGGAGCGGGTCGAGTACACGATCAGCGACGAGGGCTCGGGGTTCGACGCTTCGGCGCTGCCCGATCCGACCGACTCGGCGAACCTGCTCAGCGTTGGCGGCCGCGGCATCATGCTGATGAAGACGTTCATGGACGAGGTCACGTTCAGCGACAACGGGGCCCGCGTGACCCTGGTGAAGAACGCACCCGTCGTCGAGGACGGGTGAAGGGTCGGACCAGGTGACCGCTCGGCAGCTTTCGCCCCGCTTTGTCGAAGCGCTCGGGTTCGCCACCGCCGCCCACGAGGGCCAGCGGCGAGGGGATTCCGACACCCCTTACATCGCCCACCTGCTCGCGGTAACGGCCATCGTTCTGGAGCACGGCGGCGACGAGGACCAGGCCATCGCGGCCTTGCTACACGACGCCATCGAGGATCAAGGGGGAGACGAGATGCGCCGCCGCATCCGACGACGGTTCGGGGAGCGCGTCACCGCGATGGTCGACGACTGTACCGATGCCGATACGGAGCCGCGGCCGCCGTGGAAGGAGAGGAAGCTCGCCTATCTCGCCCACATCCCGACCGCCCGGGCCGATAGCCTGCTGGTCTCCCTCGCCGACAAGTTACATAACGCCAGCTCCACGCTTCACGACCTCAAGCGTGAGGGACCGGCGCTCTTCGACCGGGCGAAGGTCGGTTCGGATGACAGGCTGTGGTACTGCCGGTCACTCGTCGACGCGTTCACGGCGCGCGCCCCTGACGGCGGCGCGGCGCTGCTGCTTCAGGAGTTACGCCGGGTCGTCGACGAACTGGAACGCATTCTCCAGGACTGACGCCACCTCCGTACGGGTGCTGCAAGAGCTCGCCACGGGTGCTGCACGAGCTCGCCGCCGCGCCGGGCGAAGGCCTAAGACATGTAATCCGTGGCGACCGTCCCGAGCGCCTGACGATACGAATCGAAGGTCAGAGCCAAGCGCACGAACACCTCCGTGAGGTGGAACTCCTGCGCCGGGGGCAACGCCGATGCCTGCGAGTAACTGGCGGAGCCGAGGTCGGCGTAATAGTCGCCGTTGACGGTACGACGACCGTTTCGGAAGCGCTCTTCCAGGAAGGCACCGAACAGCCCGGTCATGAACAGCGAATAATTGCCGACATGCGCGTGCACCAGGAAGCGCCGCCGCCGATCGGCTCCCGAGGCCTGTTCGATCATGTCGACGAGATAGCCGTAGGCCTCGGCGTCGGCGCTATCGATGCGATAGAGACGATGCTTGCTGACAAAGAGCGCCATGAGGTTGGCGAGGTAGTTCACGACGCGTCGCTCGTCCGGGCGGCGGTGGTCGGTGAGCACTTGACGCAGCAGCACGTTGAACAGCAGAAATGGCGATATCCGCAGCAGGCGATCGCGGTCGAAGATGACCCGCTCGACGACAGACTCGCTGGTCAGTACGGATTCGAGGGTGTTCGGCAACACATCGAGAATGCGGGCGATGTCCGCATAGCTGGTCGCCGGCTGCGGGAAGCTCTCGATCAGAAACCGCAGATCACGGTCCGCAAGCGGCTGCAGCTCCGTTCTGGCGAAATCCGGTCTTCTCATTTCCGCCACCTCTGAACCGGGGATGTCTTCAACCGGCTGCCCTTACTTGATTCTAGCGAGAGCGAGGAGGTGGATTGCAAGCCCTTCCCGGCGCCACCGGGAAGCCCGCCCACGTCGCACCCCCGCAGCGAGCGGCAATTCGAACGCTCACGCCGCCGGTTGCGCAACCGGACCCGCTGCACCAACCTGTTGAGCCATGACTTCGTCATTTCGCCTGCACACCGGCCTCTTGCTCGCCCTCGGATTCGCCCTACAGATGCTGCTGTGGTCGCGGCAATGGATCTACGGCGACCAGTACGCCTTGCTGACGCCGGCGGTCGAATACCTGGCGAACGGCGAGCTCGCGCCTTTCAGCAAGGGGATGAGCGGCGGTGGCCGCATTCCGGGGACGCTGCTGCAGATCCTGATTGCCACGCCGTTGCGAATCTGGCCCGACTTCCGTGCGCCGGCACTGGCCATGGGGCTCTCCCAGCTTGCCGCCGTTTTGGTTTTGCTGGGGGTCGGGGTCGCGGCCTACGGCAGGCGGTTCGCCCCGGCCTTCGCGGCGGTGTATTGGCTGTCTCCCTGGCGTCTGTATCACGCCGCGTTTCTCTGGGAGCCTGGATTGCTGCTGTTTCCCGCGGCGCTGCATGCGGGCTGCTGCTGGATGCTGCGTTGTCCGGTGGGCGAACGCCACGCCGACGGCTACAAGAGCTCGTCGACGGCGATCGTGGCCGCGAGCTTCGCGCTCGGCGCCACACTCGTTGCAACGCTCCAGGTTCACGCCTCGTTCGTCGTCCTCGCCATCGCCACTGCCTTCCTGATGTGGCGGAGGTTCATCCGCCCGCACGCGGCCGCGCTCGTCGGTGGTGCCGCCGCGGGCGGGCTGACCTTGGTGCCCACGGCCATCGCGTTTGCCAACGGTGACCTGCCGCGGCTCGCGCCACGCATCGATGACCGCGTCGCGTTGCCGCTGCTGGTTGTCAGCAATGCAGCGAAGGCGGCCGCGTATTGGTTTCGCATGGGTTCGGCGGACATCGGCCGTCGCCTGCGACAGACCATATGGCTCGACACCGCTCCGGCAGGGGCCGAAGCGCCCGTGCACCTGCCGTCGACGATGGTAAACGCGGTGGTCTTGCTATCGGCCGCCACGGTACTGGTGGCGGTCTACGCGAATTGGCGTTTCTATGGTCGAGCCGGCGGCAACGGCGCTGACTGGTTGCGGCAGTACTGTCTGGTGATGTTCGTCTCGGTGGTGCTCGCTGGTGCGCTCTCGCCGGTACCGGTCCAGGGCTGGCACGTCTTGATCGCGCTACACGCGGCCTGCATTCCGACCGCCCTGTGGGTTGCACAAGCCCTCGACGCCCGAGGACGTGCGCGGGTGCTGGCGGTCGCGTTCGTGGCGCTGCTGGCGGTGACCTCCGTGCTGGTCGGCCTCGGTCATCCGACCTACCTCCGTCCCGACGCGGCGCAGGTGATGCGGCAGAACATCCCGGAGCTTCTGCGTCCGCTGATACCGCCCGGCTGAGGTCCCCGCTTCAGCCCTTCTTGGGCATTCTGCGCATGTCCTTGTGAATCTGCTTCCAGCGTCGCCTCTCTGCAAGCTCGGCGCTGATGTCGCGACGGCGCACCTCGTAGGCGGCTTCCTTCTGCAGCTTTTCGTAACTTGCCCAACGCGCCGCCGCCAGCGAGCCGTCCGCGATCGCGGCGCGCACCGCACAGCCGGGCTCCGACTCGTGGCGACAGTCACGGAAGCGGCAGCGGGCAGCAAGTTCCGCCACGTCGTCGAAAGTCTCATCGAGGCCTTCGTCCGCCTCCACGAGACCCAACTCGCGCATCCCCGGCGTGTCGAGCACGAGGGCGCCGTCGGGCAGGCGGAAGATCTCCCGATGCGTGGTCGTATGGCGACCTTTGGCGTCGGCCTCGCGGATGTCCTGGGTCGCCAGGAGCTCGGCACCGGCGAGTGTGTTCACAAGCGTCGACTTACCCACCCCGGAGGAGCCCATCAGCGCCACGGTGCGACCGGGCGTCAGCCACTTTCGCAGCCCGTCGAGACCTTCACCCGTAACACTGCTGACCACCTCGACGGGCGCACCGGAGGCCACCTCCCGGACGGTATCAACGACGCCGCCGACGTCGTCACGAAGATCCGACTTGGTGAGCACGATCACGGGCATGGCACCGCTGTCCCAGGAGGCAACCAGGTAGCGCTCGATCCGCCGCGGGTTCAACTCCTGGTTGAGCGAGCTGACGATGCAGGCCACGTCGACGTTGGCGGCGATCACCTGTTCACCTCCCTCGACACCAGCCCGCCGGCGAACGAACTGGGTCGTCCGCGGCAGAATCTCGACCACGGTCGCCGGCCCATCCGCCGAGGGCTCGATCAACACCCAGTCGCCGACGGCCGGCAGCTCCCGCTCTCCCGATGCGCGGTACAACATTCGCCCCGGGGCGACACCCGGCACCTCGCCCCAGGGAGCGATGAGGCGGTACTCACCACGATGCTGGGCGATGACTCGCGCGGGGACCCCGACGGCTGCACTGTGCCGCCGCTGCAGCTCCCGGTCACGATCGGCGGTCCACCCCCACTCGCGCAGAAGCGGCGTGACGAATTCTCCGAGGTCGATGCTCATGATGACTCACATTCCCACGACCGTGTGCCCGTTCTCGCGCCACGAGCAAGACCCAGGATCTTGGCCC
>CBDUAS010000102.1:0-8890 GCA_965365185.1 uncultured bacterium
GTGGCAGTCGCTGCAGGAGACGCCCTTCTGGAACATGCGACTCTGCAGGAACGAGCCGTAAACGTACACTTCGTCGAGGATCTGCCCGTCGGCGTGATACAGCCCCGCCTCGAGCAACGAAACCCGGTAGTAGTCGGTCAGCGGACGACCGAAGCGGTAGCCCTCGTTGATCGTGCCCCGCCGCGCATGACATCGGCCGCAGGTCTCGACCTCGAGCGCAGAATCGCGCTCCGGAACCCGCCGCGCCAGCCCGCTTTCCGGGTCGATCTCCCACGCCGCATCGGCGGTGCGGGGAAAACCTACCTGCAGACCCATCTGCGACGCCGTCAGCGCGGCGGTTGAGGTGGTGTCGGCCGAGGCCACGCGCGCCGCGGCCCAGTCGACGTGAACCGAAGAGGGCCCGTGGCAAGCCTCGCACGAGACGTCGATCTCTTCGTAGGTGCTGTCGTACGAGTCGGTTGCCGGGTCGTAATTCTTGCGGAAATCGGTCGAGTGGCAATCAGCGCACATGAAGTTCCAGTTGTACGCCACTCCGGTCCAGTGCATCGGGTCCCCCGGCTCATAGCGTGCGCCGGGCTGCAGGTGAAACCAGCGGCCGCCCCCCTCGTCTCGGGGACGAGCGTCCCAGGCTACGTCGAGGGCCTGCAGGCGCCCGTCGCCCAGCGAAACGAGATACTGCTGCAGCGGAGACACGCCGAACGTGTAGGCGATCTCGAACTCCTGCGGCGTCCCCGCAGGCCCCTCAGCCTCCACCCAGAAAGCTTCGTCCCGGCGAAAGAACCGGGTGCGCGCGCCCATGTGCTCGAACGACACGTCGTCGAAATCGCCCAGCACGGTCGTGGGAGCCGCAACCTGCATGGCGAGGTCGTGGTGCGAGCCCGTCCAGCGCTGGGTCTCTGCAGCGTGGCAATCGCCGCAGGCGTCGCGGCCTACGTACACGGCCTGCGCCAGCTCCTCCATCGCCGCGCTCTGCAGCGGCGCACCGGAGCCGGTCGCGGCCGATTCGGCGGAGCCGGAAGGCGAACAACCGGGTATCGCAAGGGCCCCGACGCACACCCAGGCGAACATCGTCGCCCACACACGTCTCGGCGCCCTCACGCCGCGGGCCGCACGGAGCGGTGAGAAGCGTAGGAACATCCGTTCATCTTGTGTTGCTGCGTCGGCACGGGCAAGCATCGGCGGGCAGATTGATCTTCGGACACGCTCGCCGTTTGCCTATGATTCCTTCATATGGCGAGAAAGAAGGCAGAGCCCCTCATCGAAGAGCTCGACGCCCCTGCCGCGACAGAGCTCGACATACAAGAGAGGCGCAGCTTCCCGCGGACGTGCCTCGAGGTACCCGTGCATCTGACGGTCGTCCCCTGTGGCCGCAGTGACACCAGCTTCTCCGGCCACCTCGCCGGCATGACGCGGGATGTGAGTCGCGGCGGCTGCGCCATCATCACGGACACCGAGGTGGCGGAGAGGGCCCGATGTGTTGCCCGGTTCCCGCTGTCGACCGGGCGGATCCAGCCGGACACCGTATGGGCCGAGGTGCGGCGCGCGATTCCGCAAGACGACGGCGTGCTGTTGGGGTTGGAGTTCGACACGCCCCTCGACGCCCTCCGCATCGCGCCGGGGCCGGAGTCCGAGGAGACCCACCGCGAACCGCGAACCGTGCTGGTCGTCGACGACCAGGCCGGCGTGCGGGGGCTCTTGGCCCGCTACCTGGGCGAGCGTGGATTCGTGGTCGAGTGCGCCGCCGACGGCGAAGAGGCATTTCGCATGCTGTCGCAAGACCCTCCCGACGTGTTGCTCCTCGACCTCTACCTGCCACGCCTCAACGGGCACGACCTGCTGCGCCGCATGCGCGAGCTGGAAATACCGGTCGGCCTCATCTTCACCATGTCCGGGTACGCCGACACCTCGGATGCCAAGGAGTGCCTGCGCCTGGGGGCGGTCGACCACTTGCTCAAACCGATCGATCCCGAGCACTTGCACCGCAGCATCGTCCTGCGGCTAGGCACGCGACCGGCCTGACCCGACGCTAGGGTGTCGTCCGCGTATGCTCAGGCGCTGACGCCGGACGCCAGGCTGGCATCGATCTGGGCCGTGAGCACCGAGAAGTCGAAGGGTTTCGCCATGAAGGCCACGGCCCCCAGCTCCCTGCTGTTCTGCACCATCTGATCGTCCGGTATTCCCGACAGCGCGATGGTACGCGTGTGGAGCTGATCGTCCTGCAGAGCGTACAGCACCTCCAGCCCGCTCATCTTCGGCAGGTAGATGTCCAGCAGCATGAGATCGGGATCGCGCTCACGTACCGCCGCGAGCGCCTCCTCGCCGTCCGCAGCGGTGTCGACAATGTATCCCCGCCGCTTGAGAAAACGCTTCAAGACCTCACGCACGTCCTCGTCGTCGTCAACGACCAGGATGCTGCTCGCCATCGCCCGCTCCTTCATCGAAACCGCACGGCCCTCGCCGGATTAACGCCCGCGTGCGCCATTTTACGGGCCCCGGCCGGAGAAGCCCATCTCGCTGAGCTTGCCCATGAAGTGCTTCTCGAGATGAGTCAGCGTGAAGGGCTTGTAGATGAAATCCATGGCGCCCAGCAGCACGCTCTCCCGCGCCATCTGGTCGTCGGGCATTCCCGAAAACGTCAGCGTGGGGATGGCACGTCCCTCGCCCTCCAGGGCGTAAAGCACATCCATGCCGCTGATGCCCGGCAGGTAGACGTCGAGCAGCAACAAGTCGGGCTCGCGCTCGCGGATCCTGCGCAGCGCGGTCTCACCGTCTTCGACGGTATCGACCGCGAACCCCCGACGAGACAGGAAGCGATCCAAGACGCTGCGCACACCCGGATCGTCATCCACGACGAGCACATTGATCGCCATGACGCACCCCCAGTCGGTCCCTTGCAAGACGGCGTAATCCGTCTCCGACTCTCACGGCGAAGGCGCACACCTTCAACGCGATACTCAGAACCTTAACGTGCCGGCGGCGACTGCCGAACCCGAATCTCAGGGCAAGTGGAATCCGGCTTATTCCTCGACGTGGAACGCCAGCATCATTCCCGCGTGCAGGTGCTCGGCGATGTGGCAGTGCATCATCCAGTCGCCCGGGTTGGTGATCTCGACGAGAAAATCGACCGTGGATCCGACCGGCACGATCGCGGTGTCCTTCCAAACCAGGTTCGGATTGGACACGCCGTCCAACTCGGTGACGAGAAACCGCTGTCCGTGGATGTGTACCGGATGGTTCATCGGATGGATGGTTTCGGGATCGTTGAAGATACGGATCTTGATCACGTCACCCACCTTGAACGTCCAGTCGTTGTCCATGTTCTCCGCGCCGGTATTGCGGTCTCGCAGGATCCACGTCACCTGCTTGCCGGTCGACAACCAGTTCATCATCGGCATGGTGTCGTTCCACTCCATCGGCGGGACGTAAAGACCCTTCTCGAATTCCATCGACAGGACGATCGGCAGCGGCAGGTTCTGCACCTGCAGCGTTGCTTCCAACTCGATGTCCGGAGCCCTCCCGAAGTGCTCGCGATACGCGCCGATGTCGGCCTGCACGTCGGCGTGCTCGCGCAGGCCGCCGAAACGCTCGCTGAGATCTTCGGCGACCGTCTCGTTGGCCACCGACACGCGGCCGAGGAGGTCGACGTGCGGAAAGAACTCGCCGCGGAAATGGTCGATCGCCTGGATGGTGTTCTCGATCAGAACCTCGCCCGGCTGGTCGAACAGAACGTCCACCACATAGCGCTCTGCGGGAGCGATGACGACGCTGCGCACCCATTGCTCGCGTTCGAACTTGCTCACGTCGGAGGCCACCACCTTGACCCTGGCGCTGCCGAAGGTGACGTTGAAGGTCCGCGAGTTGGCCACGTTGGTGAGGAAGAAGCGCACCACCTCGCCGCGCTTCACCTCCAAGCCATAGTCCGTGGCGCCGTTTACCAGCATCACGTTGCCGAACCGCCCCATCAGGGCATGCGTCGGCGTGCTCTTGCCGAAGTGCATCAGACCGTGTTCGTCCATGAGGATGTCGTCCAGGATGACCACCTCCTCGCGGTGCGCCGGACCGTAGTAGTCGTCGTTGGGCGGCGCCACCATCATGTTTCCGTACAACCCGAGGTCCTGCTGGATGTCCTCGCGCATGTGCGGGTGATACCAGTAGATGCCCGAGTCTCGGAAGTGCACCTCGTAGCGGAAGCTCTCGCCGGGCTGGACTGGCGGCTGGGTGAGGTCGGGCACACCGTCGAAACGATTGTCCAGACGCAGGCCGTGCCAGTGCACGGTGGTCGGCATCTCGATGTCGTTGGTGAAGTTGACGACGATGGTCGAGCCCTGCGGCGCGCGGATCAACGGCCCGGGGTATTGGCCGTTGTAGCCGTACATCACGTACATCTTGCCGCTGATGTGACGCCGGACAAGCGTTGCCTGCAAGTCGATCTCGTCGCCGTCCTCGAGGTCGAGAACCTCGTTGGGGCGGGCCAACGGAAACCGGTCCGGGTCCGTACCCATCGCCGGAAGAAACGGATCGTCCGGCGGAACCGCCATCTCCAGCCCCGGCATCATCGGCATATCGCCCATCGGCGGCATGCGCCAGGCACCTTCCTCGACCGGCCCCATCATGTGCCCCTCGTGCTGCATTCCCGGCATGCCCTCTTGCTGCATTCCCGGCATGCTCTCCTGCTGCGTTCCCGGCGTGGCCTCCTGCTGTATGTCCTGCGTGGCTGTGCGCTGCACGGGCGACGAGTCGGGCGCTGACGAACGGATCGGGGCCACGGCGAGAGCCAGCGCGATCAGCAGAATGCGAAGCATGTGGGTATCGTTCCTTCCGTGCCGGCGGTGCTGTCGAGGTCGTGTCCTGGCTCAGGCAAAGAGATCAGCGCGGTGCGCCGAGATCAGCGGAAACCGTACTTGGCGCACGGCTCCGCCTGGAAGGGACCGTGCCCCGCCATGGTGTGCATGCGGCCGCTGCGGGACATTCCGCGCATGACGACGGGCCCCTGCCAGCGGCCGCTGGGATCGTCGCTCGGTTCCCGCGTCACCACCACCAGGAACTTGTTCCACCTCGCCTGCCCGGCGACCCGCAGGTCCTCGCCGAGGGCGCCGAGGCGGACGACCTCCTGCAAGTTCGTGTCCGTAACCCAGGCGACATACGCGCCGGTATCGAGCGCCTTCAGCCCCTCGACGCGAATGTCGAGGTCGTGCACGTACTCGCCGTTTTCGGCCACAGCGACGCCGAAAAACGGCGACGGGGCGGCCGTCGAGTAGGCGACGCCCTGCGACAGGCGCGTGCCGGGCACACGTCCGGTCGGCACCAACTCGATGGCGTAGTAGTCGGACGGCTCGGTTGCCGGCGCCCCGAGCGGCGTCGCCCAACCGTCAGCGGGCCCGGGAGGGAGCGCTCCGGGACCGTTGCATGACCCGAGCGACGGCGTTGCCGCGAGCTCCGGTGCCGCCACGGTGGCGCCCATCCCGCTCGTGGCCGACAAGCTCACCGGCAGCGCGGCGGGAGCGGCCATCGCGGCCCCGATCAGGGCCGCGAAGCCGACGACGGCATGCGGTCGGGTGCCGCTCATCAGCGACCTCCTGCCGGGCCCGTGTCCCATTTCTGCGCACTGGAGATGTCGGGCATGCCCCAGGACGGTCCGTCCCAGCCCAGGAACCCGTCCATGCGGAAGGCCCAGAAGCCGGTGTTCATGTCGGAGATGACGATCAAACCGTCGGCGTTGCGCACATCGATGCCGAAAGCACCGTTGAACATCGCCGGGCGATCGTCGAACGCCGGTCCGCCGATATAGGTGTCGTACCAGGCCACCGTGACCGGGTTCTCCGGGTCCATCATGTTGAACACCTGCAGGCCGTCGTGATACCCGGAGACAAACACGTACGGCCAGCGAACCTCGTGGTTGTGTACCAGGTTGCGCCAGTCGGCGGTCCACGCCGAGATCGGCCGGCGGATGTTCTGGGTCTGTCCGTCGAGCGCCGGCTGCAGGTCGAAGATGCGCAATGGCGCGTACTGGTACTCGGTTTCGGCAATGACGTAGCGGCCGTCGGGTGTCGGCGTGAAGGTGTGGCCGTAGGTGACCCCGGTGACGCCGGTGAGCGAAACCACCAGCGCCGGGTTCTCCAGGTCGGTGATGTCGTAGACGTAGTAGCCGCCGGTGCCGCCGCCGTAGAAGCGGTCCGACTCGGTGTCCGGGTGGTAGCCGGCGTACATGTCGTGGTAACCGCAGCGGCCGTCACAATCCGGGCCCACGGGAATCGTCGCGACCAGCGCCTCGTCGGCCCGTCCTTCGACGACGTAGCCGAGGTCGTAGACCTTGGCGTAGGGGCCTCCGGTGGCCAGCAGCAATACGCGCCCGTTGCTGTGCTTGTAGATGAAGATGTTGTGGAAACCGCCGGGATCGTTCGGTGCCCGGATGCGGGCGGCCTCCTTCACCGTGCTGGCGTCCGGGAGTCCGGTGATGTCGAGCACGACGGCCCCGAGGTCGGCGTTCGGACCGCCCTGGCGGAACTGCAGCGACTGCACCACGTACCAGCGATCGTCCCACTTGAAGTACTTCACATCCATGCCGCCGGTACCGAGATGAAGGTCCTGGTCCTCGATGCGCCAGCGGTAGATCACCTGGGGCCGACGCTCATCGCTGAGGTCGATGATGTCGATGCCCTTCTCGCCCTCGTGCCCGTAGACCATGCGCCCGACGAAGGCGTAGGGTCGGTCCAGCTCCTGCGAGATCTCGATGTCCGAAACGCTCAACTTGGGACCCAACGGAATATGTGAGATCACCTCGATGTTGTCGCTGCCGCGCTTCTCGGGCGTCCACTGTTGCGCGCCGACGTCGGCCGCGACAGCCGCGGCGAGCACCAGGAGCGACAGGAGGAAAAGGGGTCGGCGAACGTGCATGGTGTTTACCTCGTCGGGTTCCGCCGCTTGCGGTGCGCGCCGATCATCCAGGACAGGACTTCAGCACCGATGCCCAGCGGTCTGTATTCTCTCGGGGTGGTCGCCCATGGTACCCGTTGGCGGCGCCGGTGTGAACTGCCCTACCCTGTTGACCGTCGGCCCCGCATCCCCAGGGAGCACATCACGTGTCCACCACCGCAGCGCGTGCAACGACGCCGTTCAACGTCGTTCTCTACTACGCCGGCTGGCTGGCGTGTGTTTACGGAGCTGCCCACGATGCGTGGAGTACCGGTGCGATCATCGGTCTGTCGCTGGTGATCGTCCACCTCGGCCTCTCCCGGGAGCCGGGCATCGAGGTCCGGCTGATGCTGCCGGTTGTCATCATCGGCGTCTCGGTCGACAGCCTACAGACCGCTCTCGGGCTGCTGGTGTTCGACACCGGACAGCCCCTCCCCTGGCTCGCGCCGCTGTGGATCGGCGTCATGTGGATGCTGTTCTCCGCCACCCTGCGCTACGCCTTCTACCCGTTCACGGGGCGTTTACGGCTCTCCGCGCTCCTCGGCGCCTTCGGCGGTCCAGCGGCCTTCTGGGCGGGGCACCGGCTCGGCGCCGTCGAGTTCCATGCCGTTCCCGGCTTGAGTCTGGCGGTGCTGGCTTTGATCTGGAGCGCGCTCTTCCCGACCCTCATGTTCCTGGCGCGGAAGCTCGGGAACGGCAAGCCGGGCCGCTATCGATTCTCGTGACGAACGCCCGGTGCTCGAGCCGGTCGCCGCCGGCGAATTCGGGCCCCACACAGGGCCTCTAAAGACGATGTGTTTATCCGATTTAGTGTATAATGGAGTTGAACACGAAACCGCCAACCGGGAGCCGTCAGCATGAATGCGTTTCCCTCCGCGCGAGCCGTCGGAGTCGTGATCGTTTGTCTCGTTGGGGTCGCGGGCATCGGCCTCGCTGGCGCCGCAACGACCGTCCAGAGCGAAGAGGTAGCCGGGATGCTCGAGGCGATCTTCGCTCCGGTGGCACCGCCGGATCAGTCCGCCGTGGTGTACAAGGACGACCTCGAGCGCGTCTACCTGGCGTTCTACATGTCGACCTTCGGCGAGCAGAAAGAGGTGCGCGCCTATTCCATCACCTTCCGTAATGTTGCCGAGTTTGCCGACGAGCAGGCAACGATCGACGAGATGATCGCGGCCGGCAACTACGCGGAGGCGTTCAACAGCCTC
The DNA here is from genome assembly GCA_965365185.1 of uncultured bacterium. Classification (GTDB taxonomy): domain Bacteria; phylum Acidobacteriota; class UBA890; order UBA890; family UBA890; genus CBDCGW01. The sequence goes on from CBDUAS010000102.1 coordinate 8,118, forward strand.
ATCGACGTGATGCGTCTCGACCTGGGCTCGAAATACGTTTCCGACGTCGCTCTCGACGGTGTGCACGAAGGAGACGTCGCCGTCGGCTCGGCCACCATGCGGGACCGTTTCCACCCGCAGCTCTTCGCCGATCACGCGGCGGCCAACGAGGCGTACCTGCACTGGTTGGAGAGAGCCGTGACGCTCGCCGGCGGCTGATTCGACGCCCTGGCACGGAATTCCGCGCAGCTACGGCTATCGTAGCCGGTGTGCGCCGTGGTTCGGTGCGCGCCTCCCTCGTTGCCTCAGAAACCGGGTTCGAAGGTCGTGCCGAATTCCGCCCTCGTGAGCGTAGGCACGTGGCATTGGCGACAGCGTTGACGCTCCGGATGGCTGGTCCGGATCTCTTCCCGGGCAGCGGCGCCGGAATGGCACGCGGTGCAGTTTTCGCGCATGAACGTCTTGTGCGGGATCGTCGGCGGCGCCCACGGATTGAGCTGCGGACCGCGCCGCAGATCCTGGCGTAGGCCGACGAACTCGTTCGCCACCAGGATCGCATCCGTGCGCCGGAACACGTGGCACTGGCGGCAGCGGCTGAGCGCGTTCATCCCCTCGGTGAGGGCGTGCGGAGACGGCGGGGCAAAGCCCACATCTTCGAGCTCCATGCCCTGCTCGTTGTGGCACGAACCGCAGCTCATGCGGAAGTCCTCGTGCGGCACGACCGGGGGAGCGCCGTCGTACAGCCGCCGGGCGGCACGTTCGGCGGCGGGCGTCTTGGCCGACCCGGGCTGCCC
>CBDUAS010000103.1:0-8889 GCA_965365185.1 uncultured bacterium
ACCACCGAGATCTACACTCTTTCCCTACACAACGCTCTTCCGATCTAGGAGACGCTCACCGGCATCCGGATCGTCAAGGCCTTCGGCATGGAGAGCTTCGAGGCCGAGAAGTTTCGTCGCGCCGCCGCGCGCCTGTACCATCACTCGACGCGAGCCTTGCGCCTGGCAAGCATCAGCTCGCCGCTGATGGAGCTGATCGCCGCGATCGGCGGCGCCGCCGTGCTGGTGTACGGAGCCCTGCAGATCCGCCAGGATGCCTTCAGTGCCGGGCAGTTCTTCAAGTTCCTGGCGGCGGCTTTTGCCAGCTATTCGCCCATCCGCCGGCTGGGTGCCGCCAACGCCGTGGCTCCTCCGCAGGAGATCGTAGTGCCTCCGCCGCCGACAACGGTGCCACGGCCCGTGCCGTTGCCACCGCGCTGCCGATGCCGGCCATCGTCGACGGGGTGACGTTCGACCGGGTGCGGTTCGCCTACCGGGATGCGACCGGAGAGCTGAAGGACGTCCTCCACGACGTCAGCTTCGAGATTCCGGCGGGACGCGCGGTGGCGCTCGTCGGTCGCTCGGGCGCGGGCAAGAGCACGATCGCGAACCTCATCCCGCGCTTCTACGATCCGACCGCCGGCGCGGTCGCTGTCGACGGCGTCGACCTGCGCCGCATCCGCGTGACCGAGCTGCGCAGCCAGATCGGCATGGTGACGCAGGAGACGATCCTGTTCAACGACACGGTGCGCAACAACATCGCCTACGGTCGTCCGTCCGTGCCCATCGCAGCGGTGGAGAGGGCGGCGCGAAGCGCCAAGGCCGATGCGTTCATCGAGGATCTGCCGCAGGGCTACGAGACGGTGCTCGGCGAGCGCGGGCTCATGCTTTCTGGCGGCCAACGGCAGCGCATCGCGATCGCCCGCGCCCTGCTGAAGAACGCTCCCATTCTCGTTCTCGACGAGGCCACATCGAATCTCGACGAGCGCTCCGAGCGCGAAGTGCAGGAGGCCCTGACCAATCTGATGGAGGGCCGCACGACGCTGATCATTGCCCACCGTTTGACGACCGTCCGGCGCGCCGACCTGATCATCGTCCTGGACGAGGGACGTATCCTGGAGATGGGAACACACCACGAGCTGGTCTCCCGCCCGGGGCCGTACAAAGACCTGTACTCGCTCCAGTTCGTCGACGTGGCGCCGACCTCGTGAGGTTTCAGACGTTTGCTTGATCGCCTGGTTCTCACGTTGGTGCCGAGCCTCGGTGCCGCTTGGTTGCGGACCACGAAGGCGACCATGCGGCTGTCGTACCATGGACGAGAGGACGCGCTGCCGGCCGACGACGGCCCCGTGATCTATGCCTTCTGGCATTCCCAGCTCGCCATGATGCCCTGGGTGCAGCTCCGTCCGCCCAGCGTGGTTCCGGTGTCGCGGTCGAAGGACGGAGAGTGGACCGCGAGGCTGTTCTCCAAACTTGGCGCCGAGACGGTGCGGGGCTCGACGAGCCGCGGCGGCGCCACCGCACTTCGTGGCATGGTGCGCGCCGCCCGCGCCGGCAAGGATCTCGCGATTACGCCCGATGGTCCGCGCGGCCCCGCCGAACGTGTGCAACCCGGGGCCGTTTGGCTGGCACGGCTGTGTGGCCGGCCCCTGCTTCCCGTGGCGTTCGCCTGTCGACCCTGTGTGCGCGTCGGGTCCTGGGACCGCATGGTCGTGCCGCTGCCCTTCGGGCGTGGCTCCTTCGAGTACGGTGAGCTGTTGTGGGTCCCGCGGGACGCCGACGAGGAGCTCAGCGAGAAGGCACGCTCGGAGCTGGAGCGTCGCATCGCGCAAACCAGCGAGCGTGCGCGGGCGCGTCTGCGGCTCCGGCCCTGATGGAGAGCACGCAGCCGCCCGGCGGCGCTGCGCGTCGGCGGCGCGAAGGCACATCAGCACCCTGTTAAGATAGCGCGATGATTCGGAGCATGAGCGGCTATGGGCGTGGCGTCGCCAACGGTGACGGGCTGCAGATATCCTTCGAGTTGCGCTCCGTGAATCATCGCTTTTGCCGCGTCGGCCTGAACTTCCCGGCCGAGCTGGTGTTCTTCGAGGGGACCGCACGCCAGCTCGTTGCCGAGCGCGTGGAACGCGGCAAGGTCGATATCTCCGCCACCGTGCGCGGGCCCCGAGGGCTCCCCGACGTGCAGATCAACCGGGAGCTGGCGGCAAGCTACAAGGAATCGCTGGTTGCCCTCGCCGGCGAGCTGGGCATCGAGCCGGCGGTCGATCTCCGAATCCTGACGACGCTGCCGGGCGTCGTCGGCGGGCAAACGGCTCCGCAGATCGATCCCGAAAGCGACGGGGAGCTGGCGCGTTCCGCCCTCACCGACGCGCTTGACGCCTTCGATGCCATGCGTGTGGCCGAGGGCGAGCACCTCGCCACCGACATGGCCCGACGCCTCGAAGCGATCGCAGCGACGGTCGGTGATATCGAGCGGGAAACGACGGACCTCCCGGAGCGGTATCGCGACCTGTTGACGACGCGCATCGAGAGCCTCCTGGAGGGCTCGACCGGCGAGATCGACCCGGTACGGCTGGCGCACGAGGTGGCGTACTACGCCGACCGCTCCGATATCACCGAGGAGCTGGTCCGGCTTCGCAGCCACGTCGACAAGGCCGTCGGAATGTTGCGCAACGGGGGCGCCGTCGGCCGCTCGCTGGAGTTCGTCTTGCAGGAGATGCACCGCGAGATCAACACCATCGGCGCCAAGGCGAAGGTGGTGGAAATCGGCGACCTTGTCGTCGATTTGAAGAGCGAGCTGGAGCGCGTTCGCGAGCAGGTGCAGAACGTTGAATAGCGACGACTCACCGCCCTGCTTCGTCCTGTCCGCTCCGTCCGGAGCGGGAAAAACGACCCTGGCGCACGCCGTCCTGCAGCGTGTCGACGACCTCGTGCGCACCGTCTCGTGGACGACAAGGCCGGCGCGAGCGACCGAGACCGACGGCGTGGACTACTCCTTCGTCAGTCAGGAGGCCTTCGATGCCCACGAGCAAGCGGGCGGCTTCTTGGAAAGTGCCGTCGTGCATGGGTTCAGCTACGGCACCCCGGCGAGTGAGGTAGAGCGCATCCGCGGGCGGGGCGGAGCGCCGCTGATGGTCATCGACGTGCAGGGGGCGGAGGCGGTTCGAAGGAACCTCCAGGACGCCGTCACCATCTTCGTATTGCCGCCGTCACGCCGCGTTCTCGAAAGCCGTCTAGCTGGCCGGGAAGGCAGGGATCCGGCCAGCGACGAGATGTTGCGGCGGCGGCTGGGCGTAGCGACGGAGGAGATCGCGCAGTTCGTACGATACGATTACGTCGTCATCAACGACGATTTCGACCGGGCGAGTCGAGAGCTGGAGTCCATCCTCCTCGCGGAGCGGTGCAGGCAAGTTCGCCGAGCGCGCCGGGCGCAGGAGATTCTCGATTCGTTTCGCTGAAACACCACCGAGGAAAGAATGCTCAACGATAGCTACTATCTGTTTGTGGAAGTTGCCGCGCAGCGCTGCTCACAGCTCATGCGGGGCGCGAAGCCGAAGATCGAGATACGCGCCCACAAGTACTCGACCGTCGCCTGTGCCGAGGTCAAGGAAGACCTGATTCCGTGGGTGACGGCGTCGGAGGAGGAGATCGCGGCCGAGATGGTCACTGCCGAGGTGGTCGAAGACGCGGCGCGGGAAGAAGAGTAGCCCGTGCCCGGTTCCCGGGTCCTGGTCGTCGTCAGCGGCAGCATCGCCGCCTACAAGACTTGCGAGCTGATCCGTCGACTGCAGGATCGCGAGCTGGAAGTCCGCGTGGCGATGACGCCCAACGCGGCCCGGTTCGTCACCCCCACCACATTCGCGGCTCTGTCGGGCCACCGAGTGATGCACAGCTCGTTCGACGACGCCCGGCCGGAGCGCATTGCGCACGTGAGGTGGGCACAGGAATGCGACGCGTACTGCGTGGCGCCGGCAAGCGCCGATTTCATCGCCAAGATGGCGCTGGGGATCGCCGATGACTTCCCCTCGACGTTGCACCTGGCATTCGAGGGGCCGCTGCTGGTGGCTCCGGCGATGGAAGATCACATGTGGCTGCATCCGGCGGTGCAGCACAACGTCGAGACCCTGCGTCGGCGCGGTGCCATCATCCTGCAGCCGGAGACCGGCCCGCTGGCCTCCGGGCGAAGCGGGCCCGGTCGCATGGCGGAGCCTCCTGTCATCGTCGATGCAGTGGTGCGGTCACTCGCAACACGGGCGCCCGAAACATCGCTGAAAGGCTGCCGCGTTCTGGTGTCCGCCGGACCGACGCGAGAGCACTTCGACCCCGTGCGGGTCTTCACCAACCCTTCGAGCGGAAAGATGGGTTATGCGCTGGCTGAGGACGCCCGCCGGCGCGGCGCCGAGGTGTCGCTGGTGAGCGGTCCGTCCGAGGTCGAGCCGCCGACCGGCGTCGAGCTCGCGCGCGTGGTTGACGCCGAACAGATGCGGGCGGAGTTGACCGAGCGGGCGCCGACCGCCGACATCATCGTGATGGCGGCTGCCGTCAGCGACTTTCGCCCCGTCGAGCGCTCGCAGCAGAAGCTCGCGAAAGGCGCCTCGGAGGCCCTGTCTCTGCGAATGGAACGCACGCCCGACATCCTCGCGGAGCTGCGCCCCATTGCCGCCGGGGCCACGATCGTCGGCTTTGCCGCCGAAACCTCGGAGCTGGAAGCCCGGGCGCGCGACAAGATGGAGCGCAAGGGCTGCGACATCATTGTCGCCAATCTCGTTGGCCGCGGCGATACCGGGTTCGGCGCGGACGCGAACGAGATCTTGATACTCGACCGGCTCGGCGGACGCGCGACGGCCGGGCCGGCATCGAAGTCGTCGATCGCCGCGTCGATTCTGGACGCCGTGATCGCTTTCAGGCTCCAGCCGGTCGGTGAGCGTCCAGGTTCGGCCGGGTGAGCGACGCATCGCGGGATCGTGTGCGCAAGCAGGTCGTTTCCCATCTCGAACGTTTGCAGCAGGAGGGCCTGTGGGGCCTGTCGGTGCCGGAACCGGAAGTCGTCGTGACTGATTCGCTGGAAGCCGCAGAGGCAGAGGCGCTCGCTTGCGTCGCCTGCCGACTTCACCAAACCCGTACCAATGTGGTGTTCGGTGTCGGCAATCCCGACGCTCGTTTGATGTTCATCGGCGAAGGCCCCGGGCGCGACGAGGATATGCAGGGGGAGCCCTTCGTCGGCCGCGCCGGGCAGCTCCTGAACCGGATCATCGCGGCGATGGGCTATGAGCGCGGGGATGTGTATATCGCCAACGCCGTCAAATGCAGGCCGCCGCAGAATCGCGATCCGCAGGCGGACGAGGTTGCAGCTTGCCGCCATTTCCTCATGCGCCAGGTGGAGCTCATTGGTCCGCAGGTCGTCGTTCTGCTCGGCCGCTCCGCCGTTGGCGCCGTGCTTGACCTGAGCGCACCGCTGTCGCGGCTGCGCGGGCAGTTCCGTGACTGGAACGGCGTCAAGGTGATGTGCACGTACCACCCCGCGTATCTGCTGCGAAACCCCAGCGCCAAGGGGATGGTGTGGGAGGACATGAAGCTCGTCCGGGACCTGCTCGCGGGCCCGCCTGACGACCGCTGAAAGTGCGCGTCGAGGGAGTGGATGTGACGGCGCTGGCGGAGAGCGTTGGCACGCCGTTCTATTGCTACTCCGCCGCGGCGGTCGCGGACGCTTTTCGGGCCTGGCGCGAAGCTTTTGCCGAAGTCGGGTTCGCTGGCGACAGGCACCGCGTCTGCTTCGCCGTGAAAGCGAATGGGGCGCTGGCTCTGCTGCGCCAATTGGCCGTTGCCGGGGCCGGCTTCGACGTCGTGTCCCCCGGCGAGCTACACCGCGTCGAGGCGGCCGGCGGCAATCCGGCCGACGTGGTGTTCTCCGGTCCCGCAAAGAGCGCCGCCGATCTGCAGGTCGCTGTCACTGCGGGTGTCGGCATGATCAACGTCGAGGCGCCCGAGGAGGTCGGGTTGTTGCGCCAGGTGGCGGCGGACGCCGGCCGCCGCGTCACGGTGGGCCTGCGCGTCAACCCGGATCTCGATCCGAAGACCCATCCGTCGATCGCCACCGGGCCGCGATACACGAAGTTCGGGCTTGCTCCGCAGGAGATCGAAGACCTGCTCACCGACGATGCGCTGGGAGAGTGGCTGGACGTCCGCGCCGTCGCTGTCCACATCGGTTCACAGATCACGGATCTGGAGCCGATGGTGGAGGCAGCCGCGCAGGCTCTGTGCTGGGCAACCCGCCTCCGGCGCGCCGGTCAACCGGTGGCCTGGCTCGACATCGGCGGGGGCCTCGGGATCCCGTACGACGATCATGCCGCGGTACCGACGCCGAGCCAGTTCGCCGCGCGGATCGGAACGGCCCTGTCAGATTGGGATGGTGGTCTGATCACCGAGCCGGGGCGCGTCATTGTCGGTCCCGCCGGCTGGTTGGTGACGAAAGTGGTCTCGGCGCGGCGCCGTCCGGACCGCGGCCTGCTGGTGTGCGACGTGGGGATGAACGCACTTCTACGGCCGGCTCTGTACGGAGCCGTCCACCGCGTCATCGCCATCGAGCCCGGTCGTGGCCCGCGTATCGCGTGGGACGTGGTCGGCCCGCTCTGCGAGACCGGTGATGTGCTGGCGCGTGGCGTCGAGCTGGCCGGCGTCGACGTTGGCTCCTTGCTCGCCGTCTGCGATGTGGGGGCCTACGGCTACGTGATGTCTTCGGAGTACAACGCCCACCCCAGGCCGGCTCAGGTCTGGGTGGACGCAGGCCGCTGGACCGTCATCAGCGCCCGACGAACGCCCGCGGAGATGCTGGAGGGCGAGCGCCTGCCGCCGTGGCAGCCGATTGCGCCGGTCACGCGCGAAAGCTGACCATGCGAACCCGCGACCTGTTCGAGGGCTCTTCCCCTGGCACCTACGCAGAGGTCGCCGTTCCCGTGCCTGCCGAGGGGCCCTTCACCTACCGCATTCCCGACTTCGCCGCCGGTATGGTGATGCCGGGGTCCCGGGTGGTCGTACGTTTCTCCGGCCGCAAGCTCACCGGGATCGTCGTCGCCACCCGTTCGGAACCGCCTGCGGGCCTGGCGCCGGGGAAGATCCAGCCCCTCAGCGATTGCATCGACCCGTTGCCGCTGCTTTCGCCCGTACTCCTGGCCCTGACCCGATGGGTGTCCGAGCAGACCATGTCGAGCTGGGGCGAGGCGCTACGCGCGGCACTGCCGGCGGGGATCGATCGCGTGTCCCGGCGCAAGGTTGCCCTCTCCCCCGAGGGCCGGTTGGCGGCAAAAGCAGTTGCGTCCGGGCACGAAGGCCCGTCGGACGCGGGTTGCCGCAAGCTGCTCGAGGTTCTCGGTGCCGCCAAAGACGGCGCTTTGACCATGGGATCGCTGGCGCGGACGGCAGCAGGGCCATGGGTATGCGGTCGATCCTACGCTCTGGCGCAGCGCCAGCTCGTTGTCATCGACGACGCATGGACCTCGGGCGTCGGCGGCCGCTGGCGCCAGGTGGTCTTCCCGGCGCGCCATGTCGACCACGAGACAGCGCGCCAGCGCACAGCGCGGGCGCCGGCACAGAGGCGCGTGGTCGACTTGCTGTGGCGGGCCGGCGACGGCGGCACCGTCGATGCCGTGTGCGAGGCGGCGCACTGCACGGTCGCCGTGGTGAACGCCCTGGTCGCCAAGGGAATCGTGGAATCCCGCCGTGAGCCGGCTGCTCGCGGTCGATCGCCCGGGTGGCCCGAGGCCGCGGATGGGGCCGGAACGTTTGAACTCACGCCCGCCCAGCGTCACGCCCTCGACCGTATCGGGTCCCATGACGAAGGCTTTCGTAGCCTGCTGCTGCACGGCGTGACGGGCAGCGGCAAGACAGAGGTCTACTTGCGGGCGGCGGAACAGGTCGTCAACCACGGTCGAACGGCGCTGTTGTTGGTGCCGGAGATCGGGTTGACGCCGCTGCTGGCGCACCGCGCGAGGGCGGTGCTCGGGGACGCCGTTGCGGTCCTGCACTCCGGCATGTCGCCGGGAGAACGGCTCGCCAACTGGTGGAGTGCGCGCACCGGGCGCATCCGCGCCGTCATCGGCCCGCGCTCTGCCGTGTTCGCGCCGTTCGACGACGTCGGATTGATCGTCATCGACGAGGAGCAGGATGGGGCTTACAAGCAAGACGAGACGCCTCGCTATCACGGCCGCGACGTGGCGCTGCAGCGTGCCCGGCTCGAGGGCGCGCTGGTGGTGATGGGATCGGCAACACCGGCCGTGGAGACGTTCTGGGCCGCATCCAGCGGTGAGCACGAGGTATTGCCGATGAGCGCCCGCGTGGCCTCGCGCCCGTTGCCTCGGGTCGAGGTCGTCGACATGCGCGAGGAGTGGAAGCGCAACGGCCGAGCACTTCTCTCCGAGCGCCTCGAGGAGGCCATTGGCGAGTGCCTTCAGCGGAAAGACCAGGCGCTGTTGCTGCTGAACCGTCGCGGGTTCTCCGCCTCCCTGCTGTGTCGCGCCTGTGGTCAGCGCGTGCCGTGCCCCGAGTGCTCGGTGAGCTTGACGCTGCACAAGCCGCGGCCCGGGCTGCGCTGTCACTATTGTGACCACCACGCGCCGGTGCCCGCCGCATGTCCGGTGTGTGCGTCGTCTCGACTTCACGAGGTAGGGCACGGAACCCAGCAGCTGGAGCACGCCGTCCGGGCACGCTTTCCGCGCGCCCGGCTGCGTCGGTTCGATGCCGACGAGACGCGTCGCCGGGGCGCGCACGCCGAGAATCTCCTGCTGACAATGCCCCCTGACGACCAGTTTCTCCAATTCGAAGTCCTGGCGACAATACCGGACTCCCTAGATGCCAAGGATCGCATCACAGTCCCCTATCGCCTTGTTAATTTGAAACCCTTCATGAATGCCGCTG
>CBDUAS010000104.1:0-8791 GCA_965365185.1 uncultured bacterium
CACCGACCCGAGCTTCGACTTCGGCATGGCGACGGTGGACATCAATCCGGCGGGGGATCCGACGCCGACCCTCTACGTGTCCCATCACCGCATGCCGACCATGTTCGAGGAAAAGGGGTTCCTCGCCGGTATCTTCCTGGTTGTCCGCATGGTCGGCGATCCGATGGCGGTGGTACCGGAGATCCGCGGCGTCGTGCGCGCGCTCGACCCTGACCTGCCCGTCTTCGACGTTCTCAGCATGGAGCAGCGGGTGCGGGACTCGGTGGCACGGCCGCGATTCTATGCTGGACTGTTGAGCATGTTCTCGATTGCGGCGTTGGCGCTGGTGAGCGTCGGTATCTACGGGGTGATCGCCTACTTCGTCGGCCAGCGGGTCCCGGAGATCGGCGTCAGGCTGGCTCTCGGTGCCACCCCTGGTGCCATCCTACGGTTGGTTGTCGGGCAGGGAATGCTGCTTACGGTTACCGGCATCCTGTTGGGCATCGGGGGCGCGTTGGCGATGACGAGGTTCCTGTCCAGCCTGCTGTTCGCCGTGACCCCGACCGATCCGACCACGTTTGCCGTCGTCGTCGTGCTGGTGATCGTGGTGTCTCTGGCCGCGCTCTATCGACCGGCCCGGCGTGCCCTGCGGATCGATCCGGCGCGGGCGTTGCGCGGGGAATGATCCGAACCGTCGACGGCGGCATGACGACGGGGCCGGCACGAGGCGACCGGTCCGGGCGGCTTCAGGGGGCCGGTGCTCATCGGCGGTCGGTGTCGGACTCGCGACGCAGCGACTCCACGGCGCACAGCTCCGGCAGGGCCTCCGCGGGCGCACCGGTGACCGTTTCCACGTTGAAGTGGGTCGTCAGGACAACGTCCAGCTTGCCGCCGAAGGCGGCATCGAGCTGCGCGAGCGAGCGCAAGCCGAAGATGAACGCGATGGCGATCGGGTCGGCACGATAGCTGGTGTGCCCCTCGTAGAAGCCGTATCGCATGATGTAGAAGGGCACCATCTCGCCGGTGTGGATGTACGAGAGACGGCCGGCGAGATCGATCCTGCGAGCCGGGTCCAGGTGGTCGTAGCGCTCGTTCAGGAACGCCTCCTCGTAATCGCTGAACCCGCGGCGGATCTCGATCTGCCACATGCCGAGGATGCCGTCGTTGAAGATCGAGGTCTGCCAACCGTGCCCGTAGCCGGCGGAGATGATCTCGACCTCATTGTCGCCGTACCAGAACCGATTCACTGCCTGCAACGGTCGCCCCAGGTCGAGAGAGCGCCGGTCGTGGAGTTGCAGGATGTTCCAGACGTTGAACAACGGCTTCGCAAGGTCGCGGTGCGTGAGCTCCATGGCGATGACCAGCCGGTTGTCTCCCTTCAACACGGATACGATGTCCTCGTCTTCGGCGAGGAACCCGGCGAACGAGAGGGCTCCCGGGCGGGCGTCGGAGGTGATGTCCTCGATTGGCCGGCCGGTGATGGTGCGGAGCAGGTCGAGATCGGCCTCGGCGTGGACGCCGTGACAATCGAGCGCCGGAAAGTCGTCGATGTCGACGTCGAGTTGGTTGCCCTTGCCCCGGTGCCCAGCCCGATAGTCGCGCGAAGCACCGTTCTCGACGGTCACGGGGATGAGCGTGTATGCGCGCGCCTCGTCGAAGTAAGCGGTGATCAGCTCGACGCCGTCGGCCGTAATCGCTGGTGAGGGGATTGTCGGTCGCTGATCGACGGTCGTGGGGTAGACAGAATAGGGGAGGCTGTCGAGTGCCGGCGCCCCCGGCTCGAGGCTCTCGGCGGTCTCGGAGATCTGCCCCCGGCAGGCGAGGGCAAGGGCGACGATCATGCAACCGAGTGCCCACAGCCGCAGCGACACGGCAAGACTCCGTTCCCCACGCTGCGGCTGAGTCCGCTCACGCCCGACGTTCAGAGTTGCTCTGTCGAGAGACTCATTGTACCGCCCGCGCCGCCGCCGCGTCGCGAAGCGCGCGGATGTGCTCCGGCGTGGTACCGCAGCAACCGCCGACGACGGCGACGCCGGCGTCGATCAGGTCGGGAGCCCGGTCGGCGAACGTTTCGGGCGACTCGGAATACGTCACCCGGCCACCGCGGACGATCGGCTGGCCGGCATTCGATTGCACCAGAATGGGCAGGTCCGTGCTGGCGGCGAAGGCCGCCGCAATCTCGATCATGCGGTCGATGCCGTTGCCGCAATTCGAGCCCACCACGTCGGCACCGGCCTCGGCGAGGGCGGCGGCGGCGTCGCTGACGCTATTGCCCATGATGGTGAAGTACCCACGCGGTGTCGGGTCGAACGTCATCGCGGCCATCACCGGCGTATCGGGGAGCAGGTCGCGGGCCGCCCGCACCGCCAGCACCGCTTCCCGCAGATCGGACATGGTCTCGATACAGATGACGTCGGCCTCTCCCAGAGCCGACATCTGCCGCGCGAATCCGTCGTAGACGTCGGTTTCCGCGGTGTCTCCATAGGGCTCGAGAATTCTGCCGCACGGGCCGCAGGACGCGGACACGTAGGCGCTGTCCGCAGCAATCGTGCGCACGGTGGCGACCGCGGCCTGATTGATCTCCTCGGTGAGCGCCTCGAGGCCGTATTCCTGCAGCTTCAGCACCGAGGCGCCGAAGGTGTTGGTCGTCAGCAGCTCGCTGCCGGCCGCCAGATAATCGCGCGCGATGCCGGCGAGCGTATCCGCATCGTCAAGATTCAGGCGCTCGGGGCACTGTCCCGGCGTCATCCCTCGGGCGATGAGCTGGGTGCCGATGGCGCCGTCGGAGACGAGGACCTCGCCGGCGGCGAGGCGATCGAGAAACGGCTTCATGACGACGAGACGCCCGTCAGCTCCTTGATGATCTCGACCGCGTTGGCGGCATCGTACCCGTACGCATCGGCGCCGATCTCCTCGACGAGCTCGCGAGTTACCGGCGCGCCACCGGCGATCGTCCGGATGCTGTCTTCGAGGCCGCGATCCTTCAGGATCTCGACGACGCGCAACATTGCCGGCATTGTCGTTGTCAGCAGCGTCGACATGCCGATGACCCGGGCATCGGCCTCCACGGCGGCATCAACGAATGCTTCCGGGGCAACGTCCTTGCCCAGGTCGATGACCTCGAATCCGGCGCCCTCGACCATGATGGCAACGAGGTTCTTGCCGATGTCGTGGATGTCTCCCTGCACAGTGCCCAGCACCACCTTGCCGAGGCTCGGTACCTCGTCCTGCAGAAACAACGGTTTGAGTAGCTCCATCCCCGCGTGCATCGCACGCGCCGCGAGAAGCACGTCGGGGAGAAAGATCTCGTGCGCCCGAAAGCGCTCGCCGATGACGTCCATGCCGGCAATCAGGCCGTCGGCGAGAATGTCGCTCGCGTCGATACCCGCATCGATGGCTTCGCGCGTGAGCTCGCTCACGCGGGCATCGTCGCCCGCCTGCAGGGAGGTGGAGATCTTTGCCAGCAACTCCATGGGGTCGTCCTTTCAGGCGCCGCCTGCGGCTGCGCGCAGCGGCCGCACACGGTCGATACAAGAGCGATCTCGGCAATCGCGACAGTAGCTGAAGCGGGGCTCGAACACGTGAGCGCCGGGTTGAGCGGCGATCAGCAGGCCGCTCACCGACTTCAACGGGCTCATCATGCAACTGGCATTGAGCGAAATGCCGATGCGCTGCGGTCGCAGGTGTGCGAACAGCTCGCGCTGGCCGCCGATGTGCCAGCCGCAATAGCCCGGGCTGTAGCCGAGCACGACGTCGCCGGCATCGAGTCGCTCTGCGGCGCGCATGCGGTCGTGAAACCAGGCGGCCATCGCCTCGCCGGCACGGTCCGCCGCCTGCGAGGCGATCGAATCGAGCATCGCGCCGAGGGCGAAGTCGTTGGCGGCGAAGAGCTCTTCGATGCGGGCACTCACTGTCGCCCCGACGGTGGCCGCGTAGAGCGCCATTCGGTCGGCTCGCGGGGACACCAGGGCGACGACGGCGTCCGGCGCGTTGTCGCTCTCGACGAAAATCGATGTGAGCTTCGTTCGCTCGAGCTCGCCGATGATTCCGCGTGGGCGTGCACAGGCGGCGAACTCTTCGCGAGCGCGCCGGTGCAGCCGGCTGATCCTGGTCGACACCTTGACCCCGGACGGAATGCCCTGGTGGGCGAAGACGGCGTCGCGACGGGGCATGACGTCGTCGATGCCGAGCTCGACGGTGTGGGTCATTGCGGCCTCTCGGGAAGGCCCTCCTGGCCGAGGCGTCGAACCTCGGCCTCCATGAGGGCGACCAGCTCGTTCTTCACCTCTTCGCCCAGCGGGGGTGCCTCGTAGGATCCGAGAAGCTCGGAGACGCGGGCGTGGGCGCGCTCGCCGAGAGTTCGGGCCCCTTCCGCCTGCCAACGAGGTCGGTTGGCGCGGTCGATGACCGGGCCGGGGAAGTAGTGCTCCTCGCGCAGATAACGGCGGGAGTGGTCGGCGATCAGCAGGTGTTTCTCGCGCAGCAGCTCCTCGAAGTGCGGCAGGGCGGGGAAGTCCTCCTTCGGCGAGACGCCCTTCAGCAACCGGGCCGTCATGCCGCAGATCTCGTTGTCGAGCACCAGCTTCTCGAGTGACTGGCAGCTTTCGAAGTCCAGCATTCCGGGTCCCGAGATGTTGTTGATGCCGGCCAGCGACGCCAGCGTGGCGCCCATGGCGCTTTCAAGGCCTGCCTGGGCGTCGAGCTGCTTGGCGTCGGACAGAGAGATGTAGGCCTGTGTGGGCATGCCGAGCTTCTTGCCGATCTCGTTGTAGGCGCAGTCGATCATCATGGTCTCGATCGCGCCCATCGGCGTGGTCTCGTAGCGAACGTCAAAGATGGCCGGGGAGCCACCGTACAGCAGCGGCGCGCCCGGTCGCGTGATCTGGCTGAGGACCACGCCGCTGAGCGTCTCGGCCGTGTGCGCCACCAGCGTGCCGACCAGCGTCACCGGTGCCATGAAACCCGCGAGAGGCATGGAGATGAGCTCGATCGGGATCGAGTGGCGGGCGCAGTCGACGACGTTCTGCGATGTGACGTCGCTCCACTTGAGCGGCGAAGTCGGGCAGCACGAGAAGATGCCGAGGGGCTTCTCGGCAAGCGCGCTCTCCGAACCTCGTACAGCCACCAGCATGTTCTTCATCACCTCGAAGGCTTCGATCGTGAAGGTTCCGGTGACCACCGGTTTTGCGCCGTACATCAGGCTGAGAAACAGCCGGTAGCTGTCCTGCGCCCTCTCGGTGATGTCGGCGGGGATGATCGCTGTGCTCTGGGAGGCGATGTGCTCGAGCTGGCTGACGACCTTCACGTAGTCGACGTAGTCATTCGTCGTCGGCTTGTGGATCTGGCGAGTCTCGAAGTCAAGGACGTTGAGCGCGGCGGACCCCGGCGTGAAGTGCACGTTGTCGCCGCCGAGCTCGTGGGTCTGCTCACCGAACACGTCGTGCAGTCGGAAGGAGGCGGGGACGCTGCCGAGGGCGTTCTCGATGAGGTCGCGGGTGAATACAACGCGAGGCTCATCGACGGTGGCACCGTGGTCCGCGAGAACGGCGAGCAGTTCGGGGTTGTGTAGCTCCACGCCCAGCGTACACAAGACTTCAATCGCCTCGTCGACGATCTTGTCGGCGAGCTCTTCGCTGAGAAACCTGACCCGCGGTCGCACTCGAAAAAGCCCCGGTTGAATGGTGATGTTCCCACCGACCAACACGCGCCAGAGGCTACCGCAAGTCGCGCCGGTGAGCGAGTCTCGGCTTCGACGGCCTCGATTCCGGGCACGGAGTCGGCGGAGTAGCGGCGGCCGTTGTCAGATTCGTCGTTTGCGGCTAGGTTTGGGGCGTCCTCGTCTTCTTCATCAGCAGAGGTGCATCGTGAACCGCGTCGCTACCGCTCTCGCTCTCATCGTCTCTCTGTCCTTCCTCGCCTGGCCGGCGAACGCGCAGACCGGCTTCGGTCGGTCGGTCGCCGTGGGCGACGGCGAGGTTTTCATCGGCGAGCCCGGCAACAGCGTTCCTTCCGGGATCGTCTACGTCTATCGGCAAGACGGCGGTATCTGGGTCGAATCCGAGGCGCTCACCGCTGCCGATGCGGTCGACGGCGACGGCTTTGGCACGGCGCTCGTCGCGGACGGCGACGAGCTCCTCATCGGCGCGGTCTCGGCGGATCGGGGGCTGGTGTATGTCTTCGAGCGAGAAGGCGGTTCCTGGCGTCAGACCGGGACGATCCTGCCCTCCGTGGGGATTCCCGCCGAGCAATTCGGCGGCTCGCTGGCGCTGTCCGGCGACACGCTTTACGTCGGCGCGGCCGGCGCCGAGTCGAATCGCGGCGCCGTGTACGTCTTCGAACGCAACCGCGAGGGGTGGCGACAGATCGCCCGGCTCGTCGGCGACGAGGCCGAGGCCGCAGGCGACCCGGACGCTGCGCCGCGCCGGCGGCGCGGTCCCGCCGGTCCGCAATTCGGCAGCGCGATCGCCGCTGCGGGCGCCAACGTGTTGATCGGGGCGCCGGGGGCCGGCCGCGGCGCCGGCGCCGTGTACGCATTTCGACGCGCGCGCGCGTCGTTCGAGCGCATCGGGCGGTTCCCGGAGGAAGGTGAGCCCGGAGCGCGTTTCGGCACCGCGATCATCGTACGGGGCCACGAGGCGTTGATCGGCGCCGCCGGCAGCAACGACGGCATCGGCATGGTGGCCGTTTACGCCTTCGACGAAGAATCCGCGCGCTGGAACATGCGCACCCGGCTGCAGCCCTTCGAGGCGGATCCGGGCGCCGGCTTCGGCACCTCGATCGTCGTCGCGGAGGAGGAGATTTTCGTCGGCGCCCCGGGCGCGTCCGGCTCCGGGTCGATCTTCCGCTTTCGGAGGGGCGACGAGGGGAACGTGGCCGGCGCTTCGCGAATGGGGCCCATCCGGCTGGATGGGCGGCCACGGTTCGCCGGCACGCTGGCGCTGGCGGCCGATGTGCTGGTCGCCGGGCTACCGGGCGACGACCGCGGCGCCGGCACGGCAATGATCATGACCCGTGGCTACGACGGTTGGGACCGCACCAAAGTGGTGAGCGAGATGAAGGGGCTGCCGGCGATGACGGGGGCGCTACGCGAGTGCGTGGACGGGATGATCGATCGGTATCCGTGCAAGGGCGTAGACATCCTGTCGTTTCTGCCGATTCGCGAGATGGGCGGAAACCGCGGCATGACCACCAACGACATCTGGGGCTGGACCGATCCGCAGACGGGTAGGGACTACGCGCTGGTGTGTATGAGCGACAAGTTGTCGTTCGTGGACGTTACCGATCCGTACAACCCGGTCTTCGTCGGCAGCCTGGACATGCACGAGGGTGCGCGGCCGAGCACATGGCGCGACGTCAAGGTGCGCGCCGACCACGCCTTCGTCGTATCCGACGGGGCGGGGGAGCACGGGGTGCAGGTATTCGACCTGACCCGCCTGCGGGAGTTCGACGGCGAGCCCATCGTCTTCGACGAAGACGCCCACTACGACCGCATCAACAGCGCCCACAACATCGTCATCAACGAGGACTCGACGTTCGCGTTCGTCGTCGGGGCCAGTGGCGGCGGGGAGACCTGCGGCGGCGGCCTCCACATGATCAACATCGAGGACCCGAAGCGGCCCGCGTTTGCCGGCTGTTTCGCGGACGCCAGCACCGGTCGCCGCGGCACCGGCTACTCGCACGACGCGCAGTGCGTTATCTACCACGGCCCCGACACACGCTACACCGGCCGGGAGATCTGCGTCGGCAGCAACGAGACGGCGCTGTCGATTGCCGACGTTACCGACAAACGCAACCCGGTGGCGCTCGGCATGTCGAGCTACCCCAACGTCGCCTACGCGCACCAGGGGTGGCTTACGGAGGATCACGCGTATTTCTACATGAACGACGAGGGTGACGAGCCCCAAGGGCTCGTCGAAGGCACCCGCACGCTGGTGTGGGACGTACGGCAGCTCGACGACCCGGTGATGATCGGCGAGTACATCGCCGACGTCACCTCGACCGACCACAACCTGTATGTCGTCGACGACATCATGTACCAGAGCAACTACGACTCCGGCTTGCGCGTCTTCGACGTCTCCGACCCCGAGTCGCCCGTGGAGATCGGCTACTTCGACACCAATCCGGAGGGCATGAGCGGAGCCAGCTCGTGGAGCAACTACCCGTTCTTCGACTCGCGGATCGTGATCTTCACCTCGGGTCGCTCGGGGTTGTTCGTCGCCAAGCTGCGGGGCGACGCCCGCCGCTGACGCCTTCATCCCGGCCACCGCCCGGCCCCGTGGGAGGCGCGTAGAGTGCCGTGACGACGACGTTTTTCGCTCCGGTTAACGCTTCCCTTTTGTCTCCGGTCTTGTTACCTTTTCGACGTCACATTAGTTTGCTTATGACGGAATCCGCGTAACAACCCGCTGGAAGCAATCCTCACTGGCGGGGTTTTTTTGTTGGTCGGGGCGATACCCCACCTTCCGTCGAAGAGCAGCTAGTAACATCCGGAAGGAGGGCCGATAGATGGCCACCGGTACTGTGAAGTGGTTCAACGACGCCAAGGGTTTCGGTTTCATCGCGCAAGCGGACGGGCCTGACGTGTTCGTGCACCACTCGGCCATTCAGGCCACGGGTTTTCGTTCCCTGACCGAAGGTCAGACCGTCGAGTTCGAGACCAAGGAGGGCCCCAAGGGCCTTTCGGCCGAGAACGTCCGCGCGATCGACTGACGATCTGGTTGAACTGATCCGTAACGAAAAGCCCCGCTCCCGAGGGAGCGGGGCTTTTCGCATGGTGCGACGAGATCCCGACCTGCCCCCGCAACGGCGCCTG
>CBDUAS010000105.1:0-8701 GCA_965365185.1 uncultured bacterium
CGTTCACGTGCGGCTTCGTACGCTCGAACTTCTCTTTCGCCATCTGTTACCTCCGAAGGCGTTGGCAATCCAGTCGGTGCATCACACCGATCGACGGAGTTTTTCCGGGTGTGGGAATGGAGCCCACGACCGGGATTGAACCGGTGACCTCTTCCTTACCAAGGAAGCGCTCTACCACTGAGCCACGTGGGCCCCACCTGATAACGGATACTGCTGCCTCTCGAGGTCAGCGGCCCGTGGACACGACGACTCCAAGAGATGAAGAGCGGGAAACGGGACTCGAACCCGCGACCCCCAGCTTGGAAGGCTGGTGCTCTAAGCCAACTGAGCTATTCCCGCCCCTGAAATGCCGGACGACGCGCAAACCCCGCCATTGTAAGGCGCAGATGTTAACAGCGGACCACACCTTACGCCAGCCGGCCGCGTCCAATTCTAACGCAATCCTCCGGACAAGCTCAAAGTTTCATGGTGGGGAGTGGAGGATTCGAACCTCCGTAGGCATGCGCCGGCAGATTTACAGTCTGCTCCCTTTGTCCACTCGGGCAACTCCCCACAGCGGCACGAGGCGGAAGATCCGACGCTTCGTCCCCGTACTCGCGCAGGAGCATGAGGTTAGCATGAACCGGCCCTCGGCGGTTCTGCTTCGCCCGCTCCGTGGCCGACCGTCGCCGACGCTCTCGCCTCCCTCGCATCGACAACCCCACCCGGCTCACGGTGCCGGGCTACCGGACGTTTCGCAGGCTGGCGCTGTTGGTGATGATATGGACGTCCCTGGGGGCGTAGCGGAAGATGTAGTGGTCGTCGTCGGCTTCGTCCGCATCGACGGGTTGGATGACGATCTGCTGGTCTGGGTGGGGTTCCGAGACCGCCACGGTGAAGGTCACGCTGCGCACGCGCGCACGCTGTGCGGCAGTGAGACCACCGGCACCCGGTGTCAGCTCGGTCCCCATCCCGTCGAAGTAGCGAAACACCGTGCCGCCGCTCACCAGGTCACGGGCGACCGTCTCCTTGCTGCCGTCTGACCAGGCTGAGCCGTTCCAACACTCCACCTCACGCACGAGCGAATTGCCGGAGACTCCGTACGTTACGCGCTCGGCGCCCCCGTTGACAGCGTTCTCGATCGCCGCCCCGCAAGGCTCCTCGGGGCTCCCGTTGTCGATGTCGCCGACGAAGCTGAACCATTCGGCAGCCGCCGCCTCGATGGGCTCGGGGAGGTTGTCGATGCGGAACCCGGCCATGCGCGCCTCGGGAACGACGCGGTCGACGGCGACGCGCGCCTGCTGGCGCGCCGACATGGCGCTCAACTGGGCCTCCACGGTCACCTGGCTTTGGAAGAGTGCCGTATACATGCCCCCCAGGATCAGCGTCGTGAGCAGCGTCGAGACCAGCAGCTCGACCAGCGAGTAACCGGATTCGGCGGGCGTCGCGCGCGGCCGCGCGGCGCCGGCGAAGTCGCCACCGAGCCGGCTCATTGTGCCGCCACCATGTAAGCCAACGTCGTCTCCTTCGGATCGCCGATCGCTTCCATCTCCGAAACGACGTACACCTCGATCGTCTTGCTCACGCCCGAGTCCGTCACCCGCCAGCGTCTGCGATAGTCCACCCGGTTGTCGCCGTCGGTATCATGCGCGTCGAAAAAGCCCGTGTCGTCGAACGCCAGCGACCCCCCGGTGGGGATGGCCGCGTAATCCAGCGAGCGCAGCTCTTCCATCTTCCGCTCGGCAAGCGCCGTGGTTGTGGTGACGTCCTCCGAGGCCCGGTTGAGGACGACGCCGACGCCGATCATTCGCGCCACCGCGAGGGCCAGGACCGTCATGATGAAGAGGCTGACCAGCGCCTCGACCACGGACATGCCGGTGGCCGCCACTGCCGGCGGCTCCATCCGGGGCCCGCCCGCCGGCACATGACGTGTCGTGGCGCTAGCGTTGCTCATGCCAATCACGCATCTGGATCTCGACAACGGTTGCGCCGCCCGCACCGCTGCCCGGCATCCCGGGCGGCGGCAGCAGACTGAGCCGGGGCACCTGAGCGATGGTGCCGCCGTTGCCGTAAAACTCCACGTAACCGCCGACCAGCGAGCCGGCGATGTGAGCGCCTCCCCGGATGTCGATCGACGACGCGCCGTAGGCGGCGGCCATGATACGGGGCGCGGCGCCATTGGCTTTCAATCCGATGGAGATTCCCTGACCCGAGATCAATCCGAGGTTGTCGGACTCGAGATACTGCCCGAGCGGCAACAGGTCGGCATTGATGCTCAGGCCGTCCCGGGCGTAGATCGTCCCGGTCCCCGCGTACGTAATGGTGTTGTCGGCGTTGCCCGTAAAGTCGAGGGCCAGAGCTCCGGGGCGCTTGATGATCCCTTCCACGCTCAAGGTGCCGCTGCCCGGGTCCCAGGCGATACGATTGCCGGATTTGTCCGTGAGATCGAATGCCGCCGTGTCCTGATCGATCTGGGCGTGCGGCAGGTTGAGTGAGACGGCGTCGAGGAACGCTTGGTGGGCGGCGTAGGAGGTCCCGGTCGCCGGATCCGTGAATGGGTCCGACAGGCGCGGGAAATCGAGATCGTCCTCGCGGAACGGGCCGCTATCGTCGCCGTGGACGCCGCCGGCGCCGGTGACCGTCAGGGCACCGTCGATGTAGACACCGTCGAGGGTTTCTTTTCGCCCGTTTCCGCCGACGTGCGCCTGTCCCCAGGACGCGTAATCGGAGATCTGAAAGTCGGCGTTCTCGACGTTGACAACGGCATAGAGTGTCTCGACCATCTCGCCGTCCACGTCGACCGTATCGAGCGCCGGGAGCTTGGCCGCGCTCGCCCCGAACCGCGACGCGTCCGCGATGCCGCCGTAGTGGTTCATCACCGCCGCGACCCCGCGCCACTGAACCTGAGGCGGGTTGGCCTGATCGCCGAAGATCCGCACCGACCCACGGATCTGCAGGGTCCCGAGCAGATCACGCAGCGCCTCGGGACCCCAACCGTCGCCGGCCGCCACGGCGTAGCCCCAGGGACCGCCCGCCGGATCGACACGCGCCAGGATCTCGACCCCGATGACGCTCGTCGCCGGGTCCCTGGCGCCCCTGAGTCCTACAACGCGCATGGGGAACGTGAACCACACGTCCGGCCCCTCGATGATCGCCGGGGGCAACGGCAGAAACAGCTCGCGCGCGAACGAAGCGTTGCCGATCGACCGGGCGGGACCGAACGGCACGAAGCCGGGGTCGACGATGACCCGGCCCCTCTCTCTGACCGTTGCAGCCGTGGCGGTGTTGCCGTTGATCGTCAATGTCTCGGGCGGGGTCGTCAGCGCACCGGCGGACAGCAGGGTCGACGACCAGGTCTCGTCAACGGCCAGGTCGACGATCGTTTGCTGCACGCCGGAGTCGGCGGCGTAGAAGGCCGCCGAGCGCGACTGGAAGTTCGCGGAAATGGCGAGGTCGGTCATCGTCACGCTGACGAGCGTCGTGCCGAGCACGGCGACGATCATCAGCGCCAGCAGCGAAGAAAGCAGACCGAAGCCGGCTTCGGCCCTCGCCGTTCCTGCCTCCGATCTCATCATGGCGTCCCCGGTCCCCGCCCCGTCTTCCGGGGGGCGAGGTGCCAGAATTGATCCTCTCGGAACGTGGAAATGCTTTGTTGCCTGCATCCGATTGTAGGTCGCAGCGGTACGTAGACATACCTAATTCGTCCGTACCGTCGATTTTGAAAAGAAATTTTTGACGAGCCCTGGCCAGGTTTACGCACTGAACTGACCATGTGGTCACGCGTTGTGATGCTGCGCCAGCGAGCGAGGCGACGACGCCCCGCCGGATCCGCCGTTTTCTCACCGCGCCGATTGCCGGCGGCCCGGGATCAGCCGGCCGGGCGCCGGCCCTCGACACTCAGCGGAGCTGGCCCTGCGGGATCGCGTCCTCGGTCGCCGCGAGCACGCGCGGGAACACATCCTCGATCCGTTGCACGAGATCGTCCCAGCCGCTCGCCGGCTCGTCCCGGGCACGGCGCTCGAGCTCGCGACACAAGTGGGCCAGACCGACGGCGCCGACGTTTTCACTGCATGATTTCAGCCCGTGCGCCGCCTCGCTCACGCCCTCGGCGGAGTCGTCGGCGACGGCGTGCTGGAGTTTCGTCATCAGCTCCGTGGAGGTCTCGCGGTAGGCACTCAAGACGCGCCGGAGGAAGTCCGCTCCATCGCGACCGGGCAATCGGCGCAGCTTCTCGAGGACCTCGGTCGCCAGGACCTCCTGGTCCGCAACCTCCGCGACGGGCGCCGCGCCCGCCGCGTTGCCAGCACTCTCGCAGCGGGCGGGGTCCGCGGGACCGATCACGGCCCGACCGCACCAGCGATCCAGCATTGCGGCAAGCTGAGCGATCTCGAACGGCTTGGCCAGATAGTCGTCCATCCCCGCGTTGATGCATTTGTCCCGCGCACCCTCCTCCGCGTGAGCGGTGAGAGCAACGATGGGGACCCTGGAGTGGCCGTTGGCCTGCTCGTCGCACCGGATCCGCACGGTCGCGCGGTAACCGTCGATGTGGGGCATCTGGCAGTCCATGAAGATCAGGTCGTAGCGACGGCATGAGGTCTCGCGGATGGCGTCTTCACCGTTGGCAACGAGGTCGACCCGGCAACCCAGGCTCTCCAGCATGCCGACGGCCACCTCCTGATTGACCTGGTTGTCCTCCGCCAGCAGTATGCGCAAGTCGTAGGGAGCCGTCGCGCTTTCCTCCGCGTCTGCCTTCACGCCGTCGTCGGCGTCAACACCCGTTACGGCGGCGACGAGGACCGCTGCCAGGCTCGACTTGTGCACCGGCCGGGACAACGCCCGGCCGGGTGGTTCGAGGCCGTCACGCGCGACACCCGGCGGGCCGACCAGGTGAACCACGTGCGTGTTCGCATCCGGCAGGTGGGCGTCGACCCGAGCCACGAGCTCCCTGCCCGAAGCGTCCGCTGCGGCCGCGTCGAGAACGACGATCAGGTCGCCGCAGGCATGGGCGATCTCCGGTAGCGGACCGGAGAGCTCGTGCACCTGGAACACGTCCATCCCCCACGACCGCATGTGCGTCTCGAGAACGTCGCGTAGCGTCTGCGAGCCGCCGGCCACGACCGCTCCGACGCCGTGCAGGGCATCGTAGTCGAGAGGCTCGACGGCGAGCCCGCCGTCGGGGAGCGCGAGCTGGACGGTGGCCTCGAAGGTCGTTCCCCGCAGACGATCGGTAACGAAGCCGATCTCGCCGCCCATTGCCTGCACGAGCTGTCGGGCGATCGCCAACCCGAGCCCGGTGCCTCCGAAGCGGCGGGTGATGGAGACATCGGCCTGGGCAAACGCGTCGAACAGGTGCTTTCTCAAGTGGGGGGGGATACCCGGGCCCGTATCCCTGACCCGGATGCGCAGGTTGGCGCTCGACTCGGTGCAGCGAACCGTGTCGACGCGTACCGCAACCTCCCCTTCGGGAGTGAACTTGACGGCGTTGCCGACCAGGTTCACCAGCACCTGCCGCAAACGCACCGGATCGCCGACGGCGCGCACGGGCACCGCGTCGTCAATGAGGCACGTCAGCTCCAGGCCCTTGCGGTGCACGCTCTCGGCGAACAGGTCGACCGCGTCTTCGATGGTCGTCCAGGGGTCGAACTCGATGTGGTCGATCACCAGCCGGCCGGCCTCGATCTTCGAGAAATCGAGGATCTCGTTGATCACGTGGAGCAGGGCTTCTCCCGACCTGAGCGCCGCCTCGATGTTTCGCTTCTGCGGCCGCGAAAGCTGTCCCTGGCTGACCAGCTCCAGCATCCCCAGGACGCCGTTGAGCGGCGTGCGGATTTCGTGGCTCATGCGAGCGAGAAAATCGGACTTCGCGGCGCTGGCCGCCTCCGTCGCCTTGGTCGCGACCTTCATCGCATCGACCGTCACCTCGAGCTCGTGTTTGGCGTCGTCCAGCTCGCCGGTCCGCTGCGCGACCAGCTCCTCCAGGTGATCCTTGTGTTGCGCCAGGGCGCCGCTCTGGTCCTCGATACGATCGAGCATCTCGTTGAACACCGTGATCAGCGTTCCCACCTCGTCGTCACCCGCTCCTGCCGCGCGAATCGAGTAGTCCTGATTTGCCGAGACCCGCCGCATGTTCGCCGCCAGCGTGCGGATGGGCTCGGTGATCGCCCGCTCGAAGAGCACCGCGCACACGAACGCGGCACCGCCGAAGACCGCCAGCAGGGCCAAGAAGAGATACGTGTACCACTCTCTGCGCGCCTCGAGCTGGCTCAACTCGCCGAGCACGACGACGTGACCGAGCGACTCGGCGTCCAGCGATATCGGGCGTTCGACACGCAACAGCGTTCCGCTTCGAAAGACGCTCACCAGCGACCCGAGGCTCGCCGATCCCTCCCCCCGCAGAGTCCCTCGCCGGCCGGCGCCGGCGTCGGTCCCCGGCTTGACGTACTCGGCGAACACCTCACCGTTCTCGTCGAGGATCGTGGCGGCAGCGACGACGACGTTGTCGGCCAGCGCCGCAAGGCTTTCTTCCGCCGCCCGCTGGTCGTCGAAGGCGAGCGTCGCGGTGTTCGCATCGGCGACCACCTCGGCGACGCTGGCGAGCGTGCTGCCGAGCTCCCTCAGATACATCACCCCGTCCACGACCAGCAACACCGCGAGGGCAACGGTCAGCACCAGGGCGCTGGTCGAGACGGTCATGAAGATGAGCTGCTGCGACAGCGAAAGACGGCGCAGCCAGCCGACGAGCTTCACGGGCCCAGACGCACGTCGGCGACCGACTCGCCAGCCGCAACCGGCGCGGGCACGGGCCGCCGGTAGCCCGCCGCATCCATCATGTCGACGAAGGCCTCGACGACACTCGGGTCGAGCTGGGTTCCAGCCACCTCGATGATGGTACGGATGGCCTCTTCCGCGGAACGACCGGCGCGATAGGGGCGATCGCTCACCACCGCGTCGTAGCAATCGGCGACCGAGAGGACGCGCGCAAGGCGGTCGATCTGCTCGCCGCTGATGCCGTCCGGGTAACCGCAACCGTCCCAGCGCTCGTGATGCTGGCGAACGATGGGGATGGCGTCGGCGTACGCCTCGATCGGCGCGAGGATGTCGGCGCCGATGACCGGGTGGGATTTCATCACGGTGAACTCTTCGGGCGTCAACGGGCCGGGGTTGTCGATGATGGCCGCGGGCACGGCGATCTTGCCGATGTCGTGCAGGAGACCGCCACGTTGCAGGACGCCGAGCTCCTCCTCGCTGAGATTCATTGCCCGACCGATCTTCAGCGCCATCTGAGTGACCCGCTCGGAATGTCCCGCGGTCCACGCCGACTTGGCATCGACGGTCCGCGCCAGCGCGGTGAGCGTGCCCCAGTTGAGGTCGTCGAGATCCTCGAGCAGGCGAACGTTCGCCAAGGCAATGGCAACCTGATCCGCGAGCTGTCGTGCCTGCGACAGATCGTCCTCGTCGTAGTTGATCTGCTCCTCGTAGCCCAGCGCGATCACGCCCGAGGGGTCGCCGTCGGTGGCGCCGAGGGGCAGCAGGATGTAGCGCACGCAGCCCAGCTTCGCCAGCCGGTCCAGGCAGCGGAACCGGCGCGACGGCGGCTCGATCACCAGCGTGCCCGGGCTCCCCACCAACTCGCGCACGTCGTCCTCGTCCAATCCGATTGTCTCGAGCACCGTCGACGACTCGGCGTCCGCGCGGATCGAGTACGAGCGCGGTACCCCTTCGCCTGCCCGCGAGCTCAGGGTCACGTTGACCCCGTCGCAGCCGATCAACCGCGGGGTCTCCCGAAGCACCGCTTCGACGATCACCTCGATGTCGAGCGTCGAGAGGATCGCCCGGTCGATCTCGGCCATCGTCGAGAGGGCATGAAACTGCCTGCCGAGGCGACGCGCCATGCCGTTGAAGGAATCTGCGAGATCTTCGAACTCGTCGCCGCTGGTGACCTCCACGCGACTGTGGAAGTCTCGCGCACCGATCTTCGCCGTGCCGTCGCGCAGCCTCTCCAGAGGAATCAGCACGCGGCGGATCTCGCGGACGCTGAGCAGGAACACGGCGCAAAGCAGGGCCACGACGACCAGAGGGAACGCCTGCTGAAACCGTGCGACGGGCTCCACCACGCTGGCCCGGGTCTCGCTCAGCATCACCGTCCAGCGCGCGACGCCGAACCGGAACGCCAGCGGCAGCGACCAGAATCCGGCGACGTACGAATCTTCGTCGCTTGCCCATTCGAAGCTTCCTGTGCTCGTTCCGGCGAGCTGGACGGCCACCGTGCCAGGCAGCGGCTGATCACCCGGCATCGTGCAGAAGAGAGGGGCTTTGCGATGATCGAAGACGCAGAGGTCCACCTCCGACGGCAGTGTGTCGGGGCCGCCGACAAGCACGAAACGGGAATCGAGCGAAGCCACCAGCAGCGGGCCGTCGGGGTCGCTCGCCGTCGCCGCCCGGACCATGTTGATGACCGGCAACCCCAGCGCCCGCGGTCGCACCGTCAAGACGCTCATCCCACGGCCCAGGTGGTCGCGCTGCGCCGGCAACAGCGTCGGCGCTTCGCCGACCGCGCCCCGCAGAACGGTGACGTCGCCGTCGTCGACCAGCGCCAGACCCACGAAGTGGTCACGTCCCGACGTGGTCGTCAGCCCGGCGGTCTCACCGTCGGGCTGACGGCCTTCGTTCAACCCGGCCCGCGTCGCCAGCAACATCTCGGTCTCGAGCAGCGACAGGCGCT
>CBDUAS010000106.1:0-8697 GCA_965365185.1 uncultured bacterium
GCCGAGCTCGACGGCGGAACATCTTCCTCCGCGGCTGTCGCGGATGAAGCCCCGGCCGCAACGGACGCCGCCGTCGCATCGCCGTCGGCAGGCTCCGCCGCAGCCGCCACCGGCAGCGACGGGACCGCCGTCACGACTCCCGCCGCACCGACGCAGAAGCAATTTCCCCCGCGCGACCACCTCAACAAGATCATTGCCGCCTACACGGTGGCGAACGAGCGCCCCGAGCTTCTCACCGGCTTACCCTGCTACTGCCCGTGCGAGCTCTACGGTCACGGCGGCGTCATCGACTGCCACCGCTCGGAGCACTCGGCCATGTGCAACATCTGCATGGACGAGGCCATCGAGGCGAACCAGCTTTACGAAGGCCAGCTATCGCGCGGCGAGGAGCCGGACATCGGGGCAGTCCAGGCGCAGGTCAAGGACCGCTACCGGCGGGCGCTGGTGGCGCAGGCGGCGCAGCAGTTCCCGAACATGAACACGCAGCAGGGACGGGCCTATCTGCAGGCCTGCTCCGACTGCCACCAGCCGCCGCAGCCGTGGATGCACGCCGCCGGTGACTGGGACCCCACCCTGGCGCGCATGGAGCAATATGCGCGCGAGCGCAATTCGATGCCGCCCGAGGAGCTGTGGGCGGCCGCGATCAGCTATGTCAAGTCGGTGGCTGCGCAGGTGCCGCCCGCCGACGTTGCCCGCATGCGCCAGAGCCTGGCCACGACGGTAGATCACCTCAAGGAGACCGAGGGAGATGCCGCCTACTATCCGAGCGTCCGCGACGACGTTCTCGATCCCGCGTGGGCCGAGCGAATGGCTGCCGCCTACAACGCCGCTCGCGAGCTGCCCAACGAGGTGCTGGCGGCCACGCCGACCACCTGCGAGCCTTGCGCCGAGGCTGGCAATACCGACCTGCTGGCCTGCTTGAATTCCTGGCAAGCGATTACCTGTGAGGCGGCGATCGCCGACATCGAGAGACTCCTCGCGGCCGGGCGCTGAGGCGACGGGGTTCGCCGCGTCCGCGTCGGAGGCATGAGCGCATGAAGAAGGCCATCCGACAGCTCGTCAAGAGACGGTTCCCGTCGCTGGTGCACGTGCACAACGTCTATGCCGGCATGAGATTCCGCGGCAAGACGGCGCAGCAGGTCTTCGAATCCATCTATCAGAAGAACGCCTGGTGGAACGAAGAGACGAGCTCCGGAGAGGGATCCGAGATCGCGCAAACACAGCAGGTAAGTCGGCTTCTTCCCGGTCTGCTGCAAAAGTACTCCGTCAAGACGCTGCTCGACCTGCCATGCGGTGATTTCAACTGGATGAGCCGCCTCGACCTGCCCATCGATCGCTACATCGGCGCGGACATCGTCCACGACCTGGTGCGGCGCAACCAGGAGAGGTTCGCCAGCGACAAGGTTTCGTTTCGGCGCATCGACCTGACGAGAGACCCGCTTCCGGACGCCGATCTGATCCTCTGTCGAGACTGCCTGGTGCACCTTTCGTACGACATGCTGAAGCTGGTCTTCGAGAACCTGCAACGAAGCGGCATCATGTACCTTCTGACGACGACCTACCCTGAGACGAGATCGAACCGCGACATCGTGACGGGCGGTTGGAGAAAGCTCGACCTTCGGCGACCGCCGTTCAATCTTCCGGAGCCGCTCGACGTGATCGACGAACAGTGTACGGAAGGGAGCTTCTTTGCGGACAAGACCCTGGGCCTTTGGAGGGTCGAGGATGTGGCGAGAGTCACGATCTGATGGCCACACAGCCGGTTGACCTGAAGCACGAACCAGAAGAGGCACGGCGATCCATGGCTGAGTTCTCCGACGTTGCCGTCCTGATCCCTTGCTTGAACGAAGAGCCGACGATCGAGAAGGTCGTGACGGATTTCAAAGAGGCTCTCCCCGGCGCGAGGGTCTACGTCTTCGACAACGGCTCCACAGATCGCACGGCCGAGATCGCCCGCGCAGCGGGTGCGCAGGTCGTCGCCTCGCCGCAAAGGGGCAAGGGAATGGTCGTCCGGCAGATGTTCCGCGAAGTGGAGGCGGCGACCTATCTCATGGCCGACGGGGACGACACCTATCCGGCCGCCGCCGCTCGTGAGCTGATCGCGACCGCGCGAAGCCAGAGTGCGGACATGGTCGTCGGATCAAGGCTCTCGCAGTTCGGCCAGGGGTCTTTCCGTCGGTTTCACTTCATGGGGAATCGGCTCGTTGCCCGGGTCATCTCGAGTCTCTTCGGTGTGTCCGTCGTCGACGTCATGTCGGGTTATCGGGTATTCTCCCGCGACTTCGTCAAGACCGTGCCGCTGCTGTCGAGGGGGTTCGAGATCGAAACGGAGATGACCCTCCAGGCCTTGGCGAAGGGCTTCACCCTGGTGGAAATGCCGGTCGAATACGGCGAGCGTCCGGAAGGAAGCTACTCGAAGCTCAACACGGTTTCCGACGGCTTCCTGGTTCTGCGCGCGATCCTCTTGATCTTCAAGGATTACAAGCCCCTGGCCTTTTTCACCATGTTGTCCGCCGCGTTGGCCGCCCTGTCGATCGCGACCGGATACCTGCCGGTCGTGGACTACCTGACGACCGGGTTCGTGCCGCACTTCCCGCGGGCGATCCTGGCTGCGGGCCTCGGCGTCCTGGCGGGCCTCAGCCTCGCCGTCGGGCTCATTCTGCAGACGCTCCTCAAGTACCACATGGAGAACTACGAGCTCTGGCGGCGGAGACTGGCGAGCAAGCCACCGGGGATGGAGTAGGCGCGCCCTGCGGCGGACTCCTGACGCGGAATATCAGCGGCCGCGCGGCCGGACCCGTTCGAGCTCCGGAAACTCGCCCCAGACGTCCGGTTCGGGGTTCGGCTCGACGAGCAGGCGGACGCCCTCGACTCCCGGAGCCATGGGACGAACTTCGAGGCCGTAGCTCTTCGACAGGCCGCGGACGTCCATGTCGGAGACGTCGATGGGGACACGCTGCGAGGCGAGCACGTTGTCGGCGGCGTCGAGCTGCTCCACGAGGACAGTGAGACGGCTGAGGTCGGCCTCGGTGTTCTTGACCACGGCGACGTCGAGGTAGAGCCACGGTTGCGGCGTGTCGGCATCGCGGTCGATCCAGGACGAAAGGCTGACGTCGAAATCGCGGCGGGTCGCGAGGACCTCGGCCACCAGATCCTCGGCAGACGGGGGCGAGCAGGCGATGGCGGTTGCCGCGACCAGCAGAGCGGCGACAAAGGCGCGGGTGCGCATCAGGGCATCTCCCGGGTTTCAATCATCACCAGCTTGTAGATCTCGCGGCGCGGCACGCCGTGCTCGCGGGCGAGTCGTTTGAGGGCTTCGTTTCGCGGCGTGCCGGCGGCGAGCAACTCGTCGAACCGGCGAGAAAGCGACGCGTGATCGAGGCTTGCGACCCGTTCGCGCTCTGCCTCCACGCTGCCGCTGCCGTTCTCGGGGCCGAAGCCCCGGCCCGCCACGCACACCGTGACCTCGCCGCGCAGCTCGACATCGGCGAGCCGGGCGACGATTTCCGGGAGAGTGCCACGAATGAACTCCTCGTGCACCTTCGTGAGCTCGCGCGCAACGCACGCGAGCCGGCAGCCGAGGATTTCGCCGGCGTCCGCAAGCGAGCGCGCCAGCCGCCGCGGCGATTCGAGAAAGACGATCGTGCCCGGCTCGTCGGCCAGGCCCTCGAACAACCGGGCCCGGCCGCCTTTCTTCCGCGGCAGATAGCCGACGAACAGAAATCGATCCATGGGCAGGCCGGAGGCCGTTAGCGCCGCCAGGACGGAGCTCGGCCCGGGGATCGGGACCACGTCGACACCGGCGTCGAGAGCCGCGCGCACCAGCGGGAACCCCGGATCCGAGAGCAGCGGCGTGCCGGCATCGGAAACCAGCGCCATGCTCTCGCCCGAGACCAGCCGATCGACGAGCCCGCCCACGACCTCGACCTCGTTGTGCTCGTGCAGCGACCTCATCGGTACACGAATCGCCAGATGATTCAGCAGCTTGCGCGTGCGGCGGGTGTCTTCGGCGAGAACGAGATCCACGCCGGCAAGGATCTTGCCCGCGCGCACCGTGAGGTCGTCGAGATTCCCGATCGGCGTGGCGACAAGATACAGGGCCGCCGGGAGCGATTCGCAAGGTTCTTCGCGGTGCATGGACGGAATCTATCAGACCCGGAGACCGCGTAGATCGGCGCTTCGCCGCAGACCGGCAACGGCGCACTCCGCGGCGCTCGAAAGCCCCGGACGGCCTTCCGACGGCGAAATGCGCATCGCCCCCACCATGCTAGAGTTTATTGCTTGCCCGCCGCTCCAGGAGTTGACCGATGATCGATGGCGTACGAATCGTCCCGCGCACCCGCCACGCCGACGACCGCGGCTACGTGACCGAGATCCTGCGCTCCGACGAGGATCACTTCGAGAAGTTCGGCCAGGCTTACGTCACCGCCTGTTATCCGGGTGTGGTCAAGGCATGGCATCGCCACTCCCGGCAGATCGACTACTTCTACGCCGTTTCCGGCACCGTAAAGGTGGGGCTGTACGACGACCGCGCCGACAGCCCGACCCGGGGCGAGTACCAGACGGTGATGCTCGGCGAACGCGGTCGCAACGCCCAGTTGGTCATTCCAGCAGGCGTGTGGCACGGCCTGATGGCGGTCGATGCGTTTGCGGTGGTGCTGAACATTCCCACCGAGCTCTACGATGCCGCCTCGCCCGACGAGGAAAGGGCTGCGTGGGACGCCTTCGACGACATCTGGACCGTGCGGAATCGCTGAAAATATCGATAAATAACGGAATATCAGGTAAGTCAACCCGCGTGACCCGCCCGGCGGCCCCCCGACCGATCCCATGAGCGCAGCCGAAGCCCCGGAGATCATCGACACCATCCGTGTGCGCGGTGCCCGCACCCACAACCTGCGGG
Source organism: uncultured bacterium (assembly GCA_965365185.1). Lineage (GTDB taxonomy): Bacteria > Acidobacteriota > UBA890 > UBA890 > UBA890 > CBDCGW01. Next base: position 4,904 of record CBDUAS010000106.1, read on the forward strand.
CCATCGACCTCGAGCTGCCGCGATATTGCCTCATCGTGGTGACGGGCCTGTCGGGATCGGGCAAGTCGTCGCTCGCCTTCGACACGCTCTATGCCGAGGGGCAAAGACGCTATGTCGAATCGCTTTCGGCCTACGCGCGGCAGTTCCTCGAGCAGATGGAGCGGCCCGACGTGGAGAGCGTCGAGGGTCTGTCGCCGGCGATCGCCATCGAGCAGAAAACCACCAGCCGCAACCCGCGCTCCACCGTGGGGACGGTGACGGAGCTGCACGACTACCTGCGCCTGCTGTACGCCCGGGTGGGCACACCGCATTGCCCCCGTTGCGGCCGCGCAGTGCGATCGCAGACCACCCGGCAGATCGTCAACCAGATCATGCGCCTGCCCGAGGGTTCCAGGCTGCAGATCCTCGGGCCGGTCGTGCGGGGGCGCAAGGGAGAGTTCAAGGTCGAGCTCACGCGGCTGGCGCGCAGCGGCTTCGTTCGCGCCCGCATCGACGGACGGGTGCTGGAGATCCATCGAACGCCGCAGCTTCACCGACAGCAGCGACACGATATCGAGGTCGTGGTCGACCGGGTGATCCTGCGGCCCGGGATCGAGAAGCGCCTGCGGGATGCCGTCGAAAAGGCTGTGCAAGTGGGTGACGGTGTGGTCATCGTCAACGTCCTGGGTGATGACGATTACCTCTATTCCAAGATCCTCGCGTGCCCGCATTGCGAGATCAGTGTCCCCGAGCCCATGCCGCGGTCGTTCTCGTTCAACAGCCCGCGCGGGGCGTGCCCGCACTGCGAGGGACTGGGGCAGCGCTTCGAGTTCGACGAAGAGCTCATCGCGCCCGACGACGACCTGTCGTTGCCGGGCGGGGCCATCGCTCCCTGGCGTGGCTCCACCTATCCGAAACACTTCTTCCGCGCCTTGTGCCACGAGTTCGACGTGGAGCCGGAGACCGCGTGGGGCGAGCTGCCGGAGGCTCTCCGCCGGCTGGTGCTCGACGGCCCGCCCGATGGCGAGCCGCTGGAGATCCCGGTCGAGCGCGGGCTCATGGACAAAAGGCTCGGCCGCGACTTCGAGGGCGTCATTCCCATCCTGGAGCGCCAGTACGCCCAGGATTCGGGAGGTCGTCGCGGCCGCAAGATCCAGAAGTTCATGCGCGACAGCCCCTGCCGGACCTGTGGCGGTCAACGGCTTCGACCCGAAAGCCTCGCCGTGCTCATCGGCAAGCGCTCGATCGCCGATTTCAGCTCGTTGACGGTAGACAAGGCCATCGAGGCGATCGACGGAATGAAGGTGCGTAAGAGGCTGGAGCCGGTGGCCGAACCGCTGTTCAAGGAGATCGGCGAACGCCGGGGGCGAGAGCCAGCGCATACGCCTGGCGACGCAGATCGGTACGCGGCTGCGCGGTGTCATGTACGTGCTCGACGAACCGAGCATCGGTTTGCACCAGCGCGACAACGACCGGCTGCTGGCGGCACTGGCGGAGATTCGCGATCAGGGCAACACGGTCATCGTGGTGGAGCACGACGAGGACACCATTCGCGCCGCCGACTGGGTGGTGGACCTGGGTCCGGGGGCAGGGGAGCACGGCGGCTGGGTGGTCGCCGAAGGCCCCCCCGAAGCGATCGCCGCCAACAAGCGGTCGCTGACCGGAGACTATCTTTCCGGGCGCCGCCGCATCGAAGTACCCGCCCAGCGGCGGCGACCGCAGCCGCCGGCCGACCACGACGGGGGTAGCAGCCCGGGAGGAGGCGAAACGGGAGACCGGGGAACGCGAACGGACGCGGCCGATGGGGCCCGAAACTGGCGGACACCGGGCAATGTCGTCGGCCGCGGCTGGCTCACGGTGCGCGGCGCGCGGCACCACAACCTGCGCAACATCGACGTCGCCTTCCCCCTCGGATGTTTCACCGTGGTGACCGGGGTCTCCGGATCGGGAAAATCCAGCCTGGTGCAGGAGATCCTCTATCGGGAGCTCGCACGCGTGCTTTACCGCGCCGTCGACGTTCCCGGCGAGCACGACGGCATCGACGGCATCGAGCTCATCGACAAGGTGATCGACATCACGCAGGACCCCATCGGCCGCTCCCCCCGGTCGAACCCGGCTACCTACTCGGGTGTGTTCACGCCGATCCGCCAGCTCTTCGCATCGTTGCCCGAAAGCAAGGTGCGCGGTTACGGGCCCGGGCGCTTCTCGTTCAACGTCGTGGAGGGGCGTTGCGCCGCCTGCGAGGGCGCTGGCGTGCGCAAGATCGAGATGCACTTCCTGCCCGACGTCTACGCCCCGTGCGAGGAATGCAACACGCGCCGCTACAATTCCGAGACGCTCGAGATCCACTATCACGGGCTGAACATCGCCGACGTTCTCGACCTCACCATGGAACACGCGCTGGAGGTGTTCGGCAGCGTGCCGGCGATTGCCCGGAAGCTGCAAAGCCTGATCGACGTCGGCCTCGGCTACCTGACGCTGGGGCAGTCGGCCACGACCCTTTCCGGCGGCGAGGCGCAGCGCGTCAAGCTCGCCAAGGAGCTGTCCAAGCGCGCCACCGGCTCGACCATCTACATCCTCGACGAACCCACCACCGGCCTGCACTTCGAGGACGTCAAACGACTGCTGCAGGTGCTCGACGCCCTGGTGGAGCAGGGCAATGCCGTGATCGTCATCGAGCACAACCTGGAGGTGGTGAAATGCGCCGACTGGCTCATCGACCTGGGTCCGGAGGGGGGCGACGGCGGCGGGCTCGTGGTCGTCGAGGGTTCGCCCGAGCACGTCGCCGAACAGGCCGCGTCCCATACCGGGAAGTACCTGCGCGCCGCGCTCGCCGACGCGGCCGTTCGCGCGTGAGCACGACCGCAGCCGGGCCGTCGGCCGTCGGCCGTTCGGGCTCCGTGTCTGCGAGCACCATCGAGAGTGCGCTCGCCGTAGAACACCGGCCGCTGAGACTGGCGATGTTCTCGGCCGTGCCGCCGATCCCTTCCGGGATCTCCGCGTATCTGGCCGATCTCTTGCCGTTGCTGCCGGAGGCGTGGAGCGTCGACGTGTTCACCGACGAGGGCGTCACCGCACGGCCCGAAGATCTGCATCGCGGCTCGGGGAAGCCGGCCCCCTGTTATCCGCACACCGATTTCGCTGCTCGGCACGCAGGCGAGCCGTATGACCTGAACGTCTACCAGGTGGGCAACACCGCGTCCCGCGCCTACATGCTCGAGTACGTCGCGGCCCGTCCCGGGCTTCTGGTGCTGCACGACGGCGTGTTGCACGCGTCACGAATCGGTGCGGCGATGGCTGCCGGGGACACCGCCGGGTACCGCCGGGTGGCGCTGCGTTGCCGCGAGGATGTCGGCAGCGCAATCTCTCATTTGGTGGCCGCAGGTCTCGGCGGCCCGTCCCTCTACCGCACCTTTCCGATGTGCGAGGATCTGGTGCGGGCCAGCCGGGCAACGGCGATGCACGGCGATCTCGTCTGCGGATGGCTGCGGGCCCTGGTTCCCGGCGCCGCGGTGGTGCCGCTGACGCACTGGCGGTCGGCGGCGTTCGATCCCGCCCGGCGGGGGGAGTGGCGCGACCGGCTGAGCGGCGACGGCGAGATCGTGCTCGGCAGCTTCGGCAACATCGGACCGGAGCGCCGTCTGGACCGGGTCTTGCGGGCGCTCGCCGCGGCCGGGGTCTCCGCGTCGTGGCGACTGGTCGTTGCCGGGAAGGGAGCGGGAGGGATCGGTCTGGAGAGTCTCGCCGCCGAGCTCGGGTTGGGCGACGCGACGATCGACAGCTCCCGCGCGGCGACGACGTAACCTGTCTTCGAC
>CBDUAS010000107.1:0-8631 GCA_965365185.1 uncultured bacterium
CTATTCGCTCACTGATCTGGGCGTGCTCGTGGTGCAGGCCGAAGCGGAGCGGCTGCGAACGCTCGCGGACGTCGCCGCCGCTCGCAATCTCATTCCGCAGTCACGGGAGCGATGACGATGTCCGCGCCACCCGGTGGTCCGGCGACTTTTTCCCGTGTCTACTACCGGCTTCTTCTGCTCGCCTATCCGTCGGACTTTCGCCTCGCTCACGGTGAGGACGCCGCGGACGTATTCGTCGACCTGGCGCGAGCGACCCGCCTCCGTGGACTGCTGCCTCTGGCGCTGCTGTGGCTCCGCAGTGCGTTGACGGTGGTCACCGGAGGCGTCGAGGAGCGACGCGGAACAGGGCGTCGCGCCGCCGGTCCCCACGGCGGCCGCGGGCCGAGTCTGGACACGTTCACTGTCGAGCTCCGCCAGGCGCACCGCGCGTTGCTCCGGCGTCCGGCCTTCGCGCTGATGGCGATTCTCACGCTGGCCCTCGGTATCGGTGCCACGACCGCGGTGTTCAGCGTCGTCGACACGGTGTTGTTGCGCCCGCTCCCGTTCCCCGAGTCCGAGAGGCTCATCACCGTGCGCCACCTGGCGCCGGAGATTGCCGCTGGTGAGTGGGGGATGTCGCAGGCCGGGTACCTCTACTTCCGTCGCCAGGCCGAGACGCTCGAGGACATCGGTGCGTTCTTCGAGGCGGAGGCGGTGATCACCGGAGACGGACCGCCGGAGCGCATCGGGGCGGCGAGGGTCACGGCGAGCCTGCTGGCGGTTCTCGGCGTAGAGCCACAGCTAGGCCGCCCGTTCGGTGTCGACGACGACTTGCCCGGGGCGCCGCCCGTGGTGCTTCTGAGCCATGGGCTGTGGACGCGCTCCTACGGCGCCGATCCCGACATCATCGGGACGACAATCACGCTGGACGGCCTCAGCCGTGAGGTCATCGGCGTCATGCCGCCGAGCTTCCGTTTTCCTGCACGCATCACGGAGGCCTGGTTACCGATGGGTTTCGATCCGTCGGCGCCGCCGGTGAATCAGCACACGTATCCCGGTCTGGCCCGCCTTGGCGAGGGAGTCTCGCAGGGCGAAGCGCAGGCGGAGCTCGACGGCTTGGTGGCGCGCTTCGCCGACGAGATGCCGCGCGCGTACGGCGGCGACTTCATGGAGCGAAGCGGGTTTCGGGTCGTCGTGCGCGGCCTGCTCGAAGGGACAGTGGGTGGTGTGCGCACGCTCCTGTGGATCGTGCTCACCGCCGCGGTGCTGGTGCTGACCATCGCTTGTGCGAACGTCGCTAACCTGGCGATGCTGCGCTCCGAGGGCCGCCGGCGCGAGGTGGCCGTACGTGCGGCGCTCGGTGCGGGTCGCGGGGCCCTGCTGCGCTACGCCCTCGCAGAGGCAGCGCTGCTGGCGCTCGCCGGTGGGGCGCTCGGACTGGCGCTTGCGTGGGCGGGCGTGCGGTTGCTGGTGCTGATGGCTCCGGCCGGCCTGGCACGGATCGACGAGATCGCGGTGCGGCCGCTGGCGGGCCTCGTCGTGCTGGGGATCGTTGCCGTCATCGCCGCGATGTTGGGGACCGTGAGCGCGCTGCGCGGTCGCGCTCGATTGTCGGATCAGCTCAAGGTCGCCGGCCGGACGGGGTCGGCGCATCGCCAGAGCGTGCGCGCGCGTGGCGCGTTCGTGGTGACGCAAGTGTCGCTGGCCGTTTTGCTGATGACGGGTTCGGGGGTGCTGTTGCGTAGCTTCGTCAACCTGACGTCGGTCGATCCCGGGTTCAATCCCGACAACGTGCTCACGCTGCAGCTTTCGCTGTCGCCGACCAAGTACCCCGATGCGGAACCGGCTTTTGCATTCTTCGAGCAAGTCACCGATCGTATTCGTGCTCTTCCCGGCGTCACCGCTGTCGGTTTGGTTGCCGGGCTGCCACTGGTGTCGCGGGCGGCGGACAACGCCAACGGCATTGCGGACCTGCCCGACGGCTCCGAGCAGATGCTGGTGACCGACACCAAGTTCGCTGGCCCGGGGTATTTCGAGGCTTTGGGCATGCGGATCATCGAGGGGCGTGTTTTCGAACGCGCCGACATGGACGCCGCCACACCCGGCGCCGTGATAACGCGGGCCATGGCGCAACAGTTGTGGCCGAACCAGTCTGCGCTGGGGAAGCGGGTGCGGCCGCTGTTGCGCGAGTTCCCGTGGCACACCGTCGTCGGCGTTGTCGACGACGTGCTCACCGAGGACTTCACCCGGGATCCGGAGCCGATCGTCTATTTTCCCTATACCGATCTCACCTGGTATCGCTCCTTCGATGTCGCCATCCGCACGGACGGTCCGCCCGAGCCGCTGTTGCCGGCGGTGCGTCGTGAAGTGTGGGCCATGGACGCGGACGTCCCCCTGGGATCGGTAGCAACCATGCGCGAGCTGGTCGGAGACCATCTGTCACGCACCTCGTTCACGCTGACGCTCGTGGCCGTGGCGGCGACCATCGCCCTGTTCTTGTGCGCCGTCGGGATCTACGGCGTCATCGCGTTCTCCGTCAGCCAGCGCCACTTCGAGATCGGGGTGCGCATGGCCCTGGGCGCCCGCGCGCCGCAGGTAGCCGGTATGGTGCTGCAACAAACCATGGCGCTGGCCGGGGCAGGCATCGTCGTTGGTCTGGGCTTGGCCGTTGCGGGCATGAACCTGATGCGTTCGTTGCTGTTCGAGGTGGCGCCGACGGATCCACTGACGCTGGCCTCGGTGTCGTTCGGCCTGGTGTTGCTCGCATCGCTGGCCGGAGCTTTGCCGGCTCTGAGAGCGACCCGCGTCGAGGCGGTCGTCGCGCTGCAACGTGATTGAGCGCCGGTCCCCGTTGTCACCGCGATCACACGGGTGGCCTACGGGGTCGTAACCGGTCGACGAGGCGGCGCAAATCCACGGGTGAAAGCGCTCGATGACGAGCGTGCACGGGCACGAAGCTCGGAGCTCGTGCAATCGACAATCGCGGCGGACGCCCTCCCTCGTCGAGGTCCGCCGGCAACCGTGGAGTCGTCTCATGAAGAAGCGCTTTTCCAGTGCGGGGATGCTCGCCATCATTGCTCTGGCGCTGGCCTCTTACAGCGTCGCCGCCAGCCCGGCCGAACCTACCCACGGCCTCGCGGCCGAGCCGGCCGCGAGGTGGACCGTTGACATGCCCCACACCGAGATCAACTTCTCGGTGACGCACTTCTTCACGCCGGTTACCGGTAGCTTCGAGGAATTCGAGGTCGACCTGGACTACGACGCGGAAGACCCGGAAAACAGCAGCGTCACGGCGCGTATCGCCGTCGCCAGTGTCAACACCGGCAACGAGCGCCGCGATAACCACCTGCGTACGGCCGATTTCTTCGCCGCCGACGAGTATCCCTACATCACGTTCGAGAGCACCTCGGTGCGGGCGTCGGACGGCAAGCTGGTGGCACGTGGGCCGCTGACGATCCGCGGCGAAACCCGCGAGGTCGAGCTGCCGATCAAGCTCCTGGGAGTGCAGCAGATCCCCGCGGAAATGCAGGAGATGCTGGGTGGCGCCAAGGAGATCGCCAGTTTCTCCGCCGGCACATCGATCGATCGAGGCGACTTCGGCGTCGGCACCGGAAGCTGGGCGGCGACCCTGGTGGTCGGTGGCGAGGTGCAGATCGAGTTACTGGTCGAAGCGCATCGGCGGTAGGCACCGAAAGAACGGCGGCCGCGAATTGACCGCATGGGGTGATGGGGGACCGGGGAACCGGTCCCCCTTTTCTCCTGCGTGAAGGGGGTTCGAACCGGTGCCCCGATCGTTTACCGTTCCGGCAAGGGGGAGCATGCGCCTGCAAGGGGCGCTGCCGGGAGACTGCACGATGATCTCAGGGTGTCGGGGTGTGCAACTCGCAGGGTCGTTGCTGGCCGCTGCTCTGCTCGCCGCGGCATCGAGCGGCTGCGCCACCTCCGGCTTCGATCGTTTGCCCAGCCTCGGTGTCGCCGAGCAGGTCGGCGCGGTCCAGGTGGCACGGTTGAAGCTCGAGAGCTACTACTTCGAGCCCGATCGCCTGATGGTCAAGGTCGGCGTGCCGGTGCGCCTGATTCTGGACAACTCGACGCTGTTCACCGGCCATGACTTCTCCATCTTCGCCCCGGACGCCAACCTCGAGATCGACGTCTACGTGCCCGCCCGCCAGCAGGTCACCGTGCAGTTCGTTCCCGAGATCGTCGGCGAATATCGCTACTACTGCAACATCGACGATCACGCGGCCCGCGGAATGGTCGGCACGCTGGTGGTGGTGGAGGAGATGGAGGCCGAGCGCTGATCAGCGCGATCCCGGCGATCGACGCACCGGCACGGTGACCGTGAGGACCACGTGCACGGGCTCGCCGGCGAGTGAGGTGGGCGCGTACTTCCAGCGCACGACCGCGTCGAGAGCGGCCTGATCGATCGCCGGATCGAGGCCGCGGAGCACGCGCGCCTGAACGACGTTGCCGCGGGCGCTGACCTCGATTTCCAGGACCACGACGCCGTCCACCAGGGCAGGGGAGCGCAGCTCGAGGTCGACGTGCCGCAGCTTCGCCGGCGTGGGGGTCTGCGACGGTGCTCGTACGCGCCGGATGCTCGAGGGGCTCGGCGGCGGACCGGAGATCCCGTACAGCGACGGCCGAGCGGACGCTTCCGGCTCGATCGCGTCGGGTCCGGCGTCCGCAACGGCGTCGTTCTCCGGCTCGCTGTCCGCGTCGGGCGTGGCCGGATCGGTCTCCGCCGCGGTGAGGGGGCGGAGGGGGAAGAACAGCTCACCCGATTCCAGGTGGCCGGCGCTGAGCTCGTTGCGCGAAAACACCCAGGTCAATGGCTCGTGGTCCTCCAGCTCCAGCCGCAGCGTGTGCCGTTCGTCGTTATCCACCTGAATCGTCACCGGAGCGGCTTCGCCGAGCGGCTCACCGTCGAGCGTGACGCGGGCACCTGCGGGGCGCGACACGACGACGAAGGAGCGGCGAAGCTCTGTCGCCGGTTCGGGTTCGCCCGGCGGGAGCTCGTCCTCGGCTGCGCCGGCGGCGATCGGGTCGCCGGCGCCCGCCGCGGAAAGATCCGCTGTCGGCCCGGCGCGACCGGAACCCTTGGCGGCCGGCGCCGTATCGGTGGGCTGCCTCGCCGTCGGCCCCAGGCCCGCATCTCGGCCGGACGCCGCCCACGCCACCACCGCGACTGCCACCACCAGCAGCAAGGTGCCGCCAGCGACGGCGCCCAGCGTCCGGGAGTCCTCCGACACGCGCCGCGTGATCGATCGCATCTCCGTCCAGGTCTGCGAACTCTCCGCGGGTGCGATCGCCTGCCGTGCCCACTCCCACAGCTTTCCGCTCCAACCATCGACCGGCGAGTCCGGCGCGCCGCCGGCTTGGTCCGGCGCGTCTTCCATGCTTTGTGGTTGCAGATACGCGAGCTCCGGGTTGGCTCGTGCCCAGGCGATGGCCTCTTCCAGCACCTGCGAGAAGGCCGCGCAGCTCTCGTAACGATCCTGCGGATCTTTCGACAAGCCGCGCATGACCGCGTCGCTGACGCCCGTCGGCACCAGCGGCGCCAGTTCGCTGGGTGGCGCAGGATCGGTCTCGATGACCTCGTAGATCACCGCGGTCGGCGAAGTCCCCTTGAACGGACGTTCTCCGGTGAGCAGCTCATAGAGCATCGCCGCGACCGCAAACTGATCCGAGGCGCCGGTGAGCGTGCTGCCGCGCGCTTGCTCCGGCGACATGTACGCAGGAGTGCCGAAGATCTTGCCTTTGTTCGTCAGCGTGGAGCCGAACAGTCGGGCAACGCCGAAGTCCGTGATCTTCGGCACGCCCTCCGACGAGACCAGGACGTTGGTCGGCTTGATGTCCCGGTGGATGACGTTTCTCTCGTGCGCGTACGTCAGCGCCCGGCCGATCGGTGCGATCAGCTCCACCGCGCGCGTCGCCGACATCGGCCCGTGCGCCTGCAGCTCTGCACGCAGGTTGCGGCCGTCGACGTATTCCATGGCGATGAACGAGCGGCCTTCTTCGTGCCCGACGTCGTAGAGCGTGACGATGTTCGGGTGGGAGAAGGTTCCGGCGATTTGGATTTCCTGGTCGAAACGTGCCTGCAACCGCTGGATCTCGTCGTCGTCCGAATGGACGTCGTAGCGGATCCCCTTGATGGCCACGTGGCGCCCGATGAGGGGGTCCTCGGCCAGGTACACGACGCCCATTTCCCCCGTCGCCAGCGGACGCAGGACGCGGTATCTACCGAAGTGAGAGGGAACGCTCACCCGAAACAGCCTCCCAACCTCGATCGGGCCGATCATCAATAGCCAGGAATGACTATTAATGATCATTCAAGTCGTAAAGTGATCTAGTAAAACCCTACCAGCTTGATAACGCTCGTACTACTCGTTTTCTGGCCAGAAGGGACAATCGAGACGCAACAGGCGAGAATCGCTGCGCCACCGCGGGTTGCGGTGCCTAGGACGGGGCGTTTTCCGCGGTGAATCGGTAGCCGACACCGTGGACGGTGTGAAAGTGCCGCGGCTCTTGGGGGTCTCGTTCGAAGCGTCGCCGCAGCCGCAGGATGAAGTTGTCGACGGTGCGGGAAGACGGAAAGACGTCGTTTCCCCAGACCACGTCGAGGACGTCGTCGCGGGAGACGACCTCGCCCTCTCTCTCGGCCAGCAGGCGGAGGATCATCGCTTCTTTGTGCGTCAGCTCGTGCGACGTGCCGTCGGCGCTTCGCCCCTGGTAGGTGCGAAAGTCGACCTCGTTGCCGCCGAATCGCAGGACCGAGTCGCGCATCGGGCCGCTGTACCACCGTTGTCGCCGCAGAATCGCGGACACCCGCAAGAGCAGCTCCTTGAGGTGGAAGGGTTTGCTCATGTAGTCGTCGCCGCCCTCCTCCAGGCCCCGGATCCGATCGGCCGGGTCGCCCTTCGCAGTCAGGAACAACACCGGCACCCTGCTGCCGTGCTCCCGCAGCTCCCGACACACGGTGTAGCCGTCCTTGCCCGGCAGCATGACGTCGAGAATCACCAGCTCGTAGTCGCCGGCCCGCGCCGCCTCGAAACCGGTTGCTCCGTCGGTGGCGACGTCGACGGAATAGCCCTCGTGAGCGAGAACCTCCTGAATGCCGACGGCGAGCGCCGGCTCGTCTTCGACGATCAGGATTCGAGGTGGGCTGCTCACGGGCTCGCCAGCGGCCAGGCGAGACGGAAGGTCGCCCCGGTTCCAGGCCCTTCGCTGTGCGCGGTCAGCCTGGCATCACTGGAGCTGGCCAGGTGGCGGGCGATGTACAGACCAAGGCCGGTTCCGCGAACCTCGCGTCGCATCTCGTCGCCGGGACGGTAGAACTTCTCGAACAGCCTTTCGGCTACCGACGGATCGAAGCCGCGGCCGTTGTCCCGTACTTCGATGGTTGCATGCCCCGGACCCTCCTCGACGCGCACGGTCACGGTTCCGTTGTCTATCCCGGTAACCGCCCCCATCGCATTGTCGATCAGGTTGCGGATGATGGCCGTCAACGCGTGTGCATCGGCGCGGACTTCGAGGTGCGCCGGGGCCTCGACACGCAGCGTCACCCCGCGGCTCCGGGCGGTATCCTCCATCGACGCGGTGATATCGCCGACCAGGCCGATCACGTCGATGACGTCGGGCGCGAGTGGCAGCTTGCCCTCGTCGATGCGGGCGGTGTCGAGGACGTTGGCGACGGTCGACTCCATGCGGTCGAGGCTGGAGAGCAGCCGGCCGATCAGCCGCTCGCGGGCCTCCGCGTCGGCGTCCCGCAGCTCCAGCGTCTCGGCCGCAAGTCGCATGGCAGCGAGGGGGCTCTTGAGCTCATGCGTCACGGCGGTCACGAAGTTCTGCTGACGCCGGCGCAGCCGTGCCTCCGAGCGCACGGCGCTCGCCAGCACGCCGATCGCGGCCAGCAGCACGACGAGAAAGAAGCCGCCCTCCCAGGCGTACTGATTGATGCGGCTCCTGCGCTCGGCCTCGGCGGCGTCCAGCAAGGCGGCGTCGACCTCCAGGCCGTCCGGGGTGGAGACGACCTCGGGGAACATCTCCGTGATCGCTTCTTCCGCGAAACCCTGCGCCGACAGCGTCTGGGCGGCGCGCAGGCTCTGCTCGTAGGCCGTGCGGGTGCGCACGAGAGCTTCGGAGGCGGAGATCCATTGATCGATCATCCACCACCCGAGCTGGGCGATGCAGACCACGAGAAGCACGACGAACGCTGCCTGCAACCTGCGTGCGTTGGCCAGAGAAGCTTGCATGGCAATGAGAGTAACAGAGCCGCCGCCCGGCAGATCGGCCTCTCGTCCCGTCAACAGGGGCCTGGCGTTCGCCCTGCTCCTTGGCGATGATAGGGTGCGATCGAAAGAGGGCCGCGGGCCTTTCGAGCCCCGGCTGAGACCGCCTCGAGACAGGCAAGAGCGACGCGAGCGGCGCCCACATGAGAAGCCCCCGTCACCAACCCCGAGGCCGGCGCGCACGCGTTCACGCCGTCGCGCGTCGTGTCGGGATCTGCCTGCTGGCGACGGCCTTCACCGGCTGTTACGTGCAGCAGCCGCTGCCTCGCGATCCCACCTATCGGCCGGCGACCTGGGAGCCCGTCCTGGGCGTGGTCATGGAGGGCGGTGGAGAGATCGTTTTCGACGAGCCGGCGACGAT
>CBDUAS010000108.1:0-8625 GCA_965365185.1 uncultured bacterium
GCCATCCGGGGAGGCGACACTGCGCGGCGAAGGCGTACGGCTCAACGATGTATCGGACCTGAGTGCCGACGTCCGCATACGGCTCCGCCCCGACCGGTGGACCGTGGAGCTCTTCGAGCTTCAGGGACCGCGCGGGCGGATGCGCGCCTCCGGTGCCTGGTCGCGCACCGACGACACTCTTCAGGCGCGGCTGAACGGGGAGGACCTCGATGCATCGGTGCTCTCGGACCTCAGCGGGGCCGACGTGCCGCTGGCCGGCACCCTGCAGGCGGAGGCCCGGCTGACCGGGCCGTTCTCCCGGCCCGACGCGGCAGCAACGGTCCGCTGGATCGACGCAGAGGCCTACGGGGTGGCGTTGGGGTCGGTCGCCGCCAGCGCCGAGTTGCGCGGCCGCAGCATCGCGGTGGCGGCCATCGGCCGTCCGGGTTCCGCAGATCCTGCAGTGCCGCCGCCCACCCCCGAAGCACGCGGCGGCAGCGCGGCGGTGCCGCTGCCCGCGCTCCCGGCAGCGGGTTGGGTCGCCACGCTGAGCGCCGACGTGCAGGCGCCGCGCCAGGCGACGTTGCGTGCTGCCGGGGAGTCGAGCCTCGCGCTGGCGCTCCTCGCCGCGCAGGGCTATGAACCGGGCGACAACCTGCAGGTGGCGGGCGCTGTCGAGCTGGCCGGCAGCGGGGCTTTGGGAGACTGGAGGCGCTGGACCGGCAACGCAATACTCGACGGGTTCGTGGTATCGCGACCGGGGCTCACGTTCGCCATGCCGGAGCCGCTCACTCTGGGCCTGCGCGACGAGATCCTGCGAATCGACATCCCACGCCTGGCGAGTGACGCCGGCAGCATGCAGGCGTCTGCCGCCATCGACGTCGTCCAGGAGCGCTGGCTCGAGGCGACTGCTTCGGGGATTCTGTCGTTGAAAGTTCTGGAAGTGTTCACCGACGAGCTCGACGCCGACGGCTCCGTCGAGGTTTCCGTCGAGGCCGCCGGCAACGTTCTTGCCGGCGACGTCACCGGCGAGTTCGTGCTGCGTGAAGTGGCGATCGACCATCCCAGTGCGCCCTGGGCGGCCGAAAGCGTCAACGGCACCGTGCGTCTGTCCGGAGGCCGGCTCGATCTCGTCGACGTGAACGGGGTCTTCGCGGATCGTCCGTTCGACGTCAACGGGAGCCTGCCGCTTGCCGCTCTCGCCGGCGACGAGACGGCGGAGCCGGTTACCCTCGACGCGGTCGTCAACGGGTTGCCGCTGCAGCCCCTCTGGCAGCGGGCCGGTCCGCTCGCCGAGCTGATCTCCGGCGGCGAGGCCTCCGTCACCCTCTCGGTCAACGGCCGCGGCACCGATTGGCGCACCTACGACGGCCGGCTCGAGATCCGCGAGCTGCGAGTCGACCTGGCCGACCTGCCGCTTGCGGTACCGGCGCCTGCGTCGATGACCATCGGCGGCGGGGGGCTCAGGACGGCGGAGCCGATCGTTCTCCAGGGGCCGGGCGCCGAGCTCACGATCGACGGCGAGTTCCTTCTCGGACCGTTTCGCCTCGACGCGCGCCTGCGGGGAACCACCCGCCTCGACCCCCTGAACGCCGTAACCGGGAGCTGGGGGGTTGCCGGCCGCGGCGATTTCGACGTCCGTGTCGTCGGCGATCCCCCCGACCTCGCGTACGACGGCACCATCAACGTCACCTCCGGGCTGTTGAACGCTCCGATCCTGCAGCCGATCGAGAACATCACGGCCACGCTGGTGCTGCAGAACCGGCTCCTGCGCATCGAGCAGCTCACCGGCTCGCTCGGCAGCTCCGGGGCGCCGGGCGACGCCAACGTCAGGGGCGGCGGTGAGATCCAGCTCGTTGACGGCGTGCCGCAGCGGTTCACGCTCGGCCTGGCGATCGAGGAAGCATTGCTGCGCGTGCAGCGTGGGGTGCGGCTCATCGCCTCGGCCGACCTGCAGCACGAGGGCAGCTTCGATGGATCGCTCTTGTCCGGCACAATGCGCATCACGGAGGGCGAGTACACCCAACGATGGGAGACCGACGGCAACTTCATGGAGTTGTCCGGTGCGGGCGTCACCGGTGTCGATCACCCGCTGGCGCGGTCCGTGGCGCTGGACCTGGAGGTGCGCGCGCCCGGCAACCTGCGTATCGCGAACAACGTGGCAGACGTCGAGCTGAGTGCCGACCTCCAGGTTCGGGGCACGCTGGCCGACCCGGTGCTACTCGGCAGCACGACGGTGCTCGACGGCTCGGTGATGTTCAACGACCAACGCTACCGCTTCCTGCGGGGCCGGATCGAGTTCCAGAATCCGTTGCGTACCGAACCCAACCTCGACATCGCCTTGGAAACCTCTATCCGCCAGTATCTGGTGACCATCAATGCTTCGGGGTCGCCGGCGCGCGGTGACGTCAACGCCACGTTCGTATCCTCGCCGCCGTTGTCGGATCTACAGCTCATCCAATTGCTCACGGTGGGTGACGCCCCGGAGGAAGGGGGCCGTGACGAGGCCGACTCCCTGGGGGCAGTGGGAGCACAGGCAACTTCGTTCCTCACGCGACAGTACTTGAGCCAGGTGGAACGCGGGGCGCAACGCGCCTTCGGCATCGACCGCTTTCGGGTCGAGCCCTCGGTCGTCACCGGCTCCGGCGACCCGACGGCCCGGGTGACGATCGGCAAGCAGGTAACGCCGGACCTCTGGGTAAGCTGGACGACCATCCTGGGGACGACCGAGGAGCAGCTCGTGACGATCGAGTACCAGCTCACCCGCGGTATCCGGGTCACCGCAACGCGTGAAGAGGACGGTGACTTCGGCGTCGATTTCCGCTTTGATCACCGGTTCCGATGAGTGTCGGCCGGCGGAATGTGCTGGTGGGCGTCCTCACTGCCGCCTTTGCGACGGCGATGCTCGGCGTCGCCTCGGCGGCAATCGCGCAGAGTTCACGGTCCTGCCGGCGGCCCGCCTCTACGAGATCGAGCTCGCCGGTGACAGCCCGGTGCGGCGCAGCGCGCTGCGGGACAGGTTGACGGCACGCCCGGGAGACCGGGTCAACCTCCGACTTCTCGAGGCGCAAAGCAACAACGTGCAGCAGGTCTTGTCGGACCGGGGTTACCGGCAAGCCGTGGTCGAACCCGAGCTGCTGCTGGACGAGGGCGGCCTGGCGGCAACGATCGTACTGCACCTCGATCCGGGTGAGGCGACGCGGCTGGTGAGCCTCGAATTCGTCGGCGATCTGGGCATCGGCGAGGCGGCAACGCGCGAGGCCTTCGACCTTCGCCAGGGCGAGATCTATCGCGCCGGCCTGCTGGGAGAGAGCATCGACCAACTGCGCCGGCGCCTGGCGGAGAACCGCTTCTTTCACGCGGAAGTCAGCGTCGAGTCCGAGGCGACGAGCCTGGAGCAGAATACGGCCGAGCTGGTGATTCGCGTCGATGCCGGCCCTCCGGTCGAGCTCGAGTTCCGCGGCTGGAACCGTAGCGAGGAGGAACTGCGACGGATGCTGCCGTTCTTCGACGAAGCATCCGTTGCCGACTGGATCCTCAACCAGGCCCGTGCCGACGTGATCGCCGAGCTCCAAAGCCAGGGGCATTGGAAACCACTGGTCAGCTACGGCCGCAGGCGCGATGAGCAGGGTCGCAACGTGGCGGTCTATTTCACCGTCGTACCGGCCTCCACCGCGAAGATTCGACGCATCGAGTTCGCCGGCAACGATTCCGTTTCGGATGCAGAGCTGCTCGAGGTCATGCGGACGCGCGAACACGGCCTCATAAGAGGGACGCCGTTTTCTACCGCCACCTGGGAATCCGATCAGCGGGCGGTACTTGCGCGCTACCGTCGCAGCGGTTTCTCGAGCGCCCGCGTTCTGGAGGCGCCGGTGACCCGCGATCCCGAGCTCGACGGGCTCGTTGCCCGCATGATCATCGACGAGGGAGAGCGCACCGAGGTCGGACAAGTGGGCATCGACCTTCGCGGCGATCTGCACACGTACGGCGCCGACCTGTCGACGTGGGCAACTCAACTGAGCACCCGCGGCGGCGGCCCGTTCGACCCGGAAGCGGTGCGACGCGACGAAACAACCTTGCGCATCCTTCTGGCTAACCAAGGATTCCCGCGCGCGACGGTGCTTTCCCGGGTGGAAGAAACCGACGAACCGCGCCGGGTGAACGTCGACTTCACGGTGTTCCCCGGCCAACGGGTGCGCGTCGGCCAGCTTCTCGTCTCCGGAAATCAAGGGGTGCGCGAAGAGGTCATCCGACGCCAGCTCTCGCTGGTGCCGGGCTCTCCGTTCACGCAGCAGGACGTGATTCTCAGCCAGAGTCGTCTGTACCAGCTCGGCCTGTTCTCTCGTGTGGAGATCAACACGGCCCGTCCCGACTCGACGGACGCGGAGCCGACCGTCGTCGTGCGCGTCGACGAGGGCTCGAGCAAGAGGCTTTCCTGGGGCCTCGGCTATTCCTCCGAGGAGCAGGTTCGCGGCCTGGTGGTCGTCGGCGAGGAGAACCTCTGGGGCCGCAACCACAGCGCCACGGCCAGTGTGCGGGCGTCGTTCGCCGAGCAGCGTGCGCGCTTCGTCTACACCGATCCCTACCTGCTCGGGCGTGACATCGAGGGATCCGCGGTGGGCTACTACGAGAGCATCGAACGCGGCGGCTTCCGGATTCAGCGCATCGGCACGTCGGCGCAGCTCGTCAAGCGCCACTCGAACTCCCTCACCAGTATCGGCCGCTACTCTTTTCGCGACCAGAAGGCGTTCGAAATCGACAATGGAGACGACGACCCGCTCGACCCCGAGGACGCCGAGGCGGTCGTCGGTAGTGTCATTTACTCGCTGCTCTGGGACAAACGTCAGCCCGATCCGATCGACCCGCAGGGCGGCGCATACCACACCTTCGACGTCGAGCTCGCCGAGCGGGCACTGGGCAGCGAGAGCAACTTCGTGCGCCTGTTCGGCCGGTCCTATTGGTACTGGGGCGGACCTGGCGGCTCGCTGCTCGTGGCCGCGGCGCGCGCCGGGGTGGCGATGCCGTACGGCGACTCGGTCGTGCCGCTGCCTGAGCGGTTCTTTGCCGGTGGCTCGACGACCCTGCGCGGCCTCGGGCGCAACCTCGCCGGGCCCCTGACCGATGGGGGCAACCCGCTCGGCGGCGACGTGCTGCTGATTGGCAACCTCGAGTATCGCTTCCCCATCCGCGGCGACCTCGGCGCCGTGGTGTTCACCGACATCGGCAACGTCTTCGACGATCCGGGGTCCCTATCTCTGGAGGAAATCCGCGAGACCGTCGGATTCGGGGTTCGCTACGCGACACCGATCGGCCCTCTGCGGCTCGACTGGGGCTACTTGATCGATGCACGCGACGACGAGAGATCCTCGCGATTCCACTTCGCCATCGGACAGGCTTTCTGATGGGTAGCTACCTCCTGGACGTTCTGGCGCGGCAGCCGGCGGGCATCCTGGGGCACGCTCGGCGCTCATTGGTCCTGCCCATCGCGGTGACGGCCGTGATGTTTTCTCTCACCTCCGATGCACCGGCTTCCGTCCCCTCTCGCCCGCGACCGGCGGCACAGAGCGGCAAGCAGGAAGGCGGGCTGGTCGACCGGATCGCGGCGATCGTCAACGGGGAGGTGATCACGCTGACGCAGGTCGAGCGCGCCCTAGGTTTGCAGGAGACCGATCTGGCGACAGTAACGGGAACCTGCACGCAACCCCCGGGAACCGACCTGAACGCGGAGAGCCGCGTCCTGGAGTGCATGATCGACGGGCTGCTGATGTTCCAGCACGTCCGACGCTTCCCGCAGTTCGATGTGCTCGTCGACGACATCAACGCCCGATACCAGCGCCTCGTGGACGAGTTCGGATCGCACCAAGCGTTCGAAGACGAGCTCGAGCGGGTGCAGCTCACGCCGGCCGAAGTGCGCTACGATCTCGAGCGTCAGGCGCTGATCGGTAACTACATCGATCTGCGTTACCGCGACGTCGTGAGCGTCAGCGAGGCGGCCAAGCGACGCTATTACGACGAAGTCTTACGCCCCGAGATGGAGCGGCAGGGAGCGCCTTTGCCGGAGTACGAGGCGGTCGACGACGAGTTCATCGAACCGATCCTGGCGGAAACCGAGATCAACCGACGGATCGACGAGTGGATCGCCGACCTGCGCCGGCGAGCCGATATCACCCTTTACCTGTGGTAACGAGGCCGCAGACGATGACCGCGAAACGCAGGCCCGGAAAGCCGACCCGAGCGGAGATCGTCGCCCGGGAAGAAGCCGTTGCCACCGCGGGAGCCGCAGCGCCGCCGGTGGCGGACGGCCCGGGTTTCGACGCAATCGTCGGGCAGGAGCAAACTGTCGCGGCTCTGCGCCGCGCCCTGGCGGGAAACAGGCTGCCGCATGCCCTGCTGTTGCACGGGCCCGTGGGGATCGGGAAGGCAACCGTCGCCGGGGTCCTCGCCCAAGCGCTCAACTGCGAGTCCTCGCATTTCGTCGACGCCTGCGGCGTGTGCGCTTCCTGCCGGAAGATCGCCCGTGGCCTGCATCCCGACCTGCTGTGGGTGGAGCCGCAGAAGGGGCGGATTCTCCTCGGTCAGATCTCGCCCAGAAAGCAGCGTGGCGGCGAGGCCGCCCCACCGCACGAGCCGATCGTACGCTGGGTCGGATTCCGTCCCTACGAAGGTGCCCGCCGCGTCGTCGTCATCGACGATGCGCAAACGATGAACGTTGCGGCGCAAAACGCGCTGCTCAAGACGCTCGAGGAGCCGCCGCCCTCCTCGGCCCTCGTCCTGGTGAGCCCCACCCCCGGCAGCCTCTTGCCCACCATACGGTCCCGCTGCCAATCCTTGCGGCTACAGCCGCTCGGTATCGGCCTGATGCGCCGGCACCTCGAGGAGGCGCGCGGCATGGACGCCGATGAGGCCCGTCTGCGCGTCGCGCTGGCGCCGGGGAGCCTCGGGCGCGCCATCAGCCTCGACCTGGAGGAGTACAGGGCCCGGCGTGACGTCGCCGAGACCGCGGTGCAGGACGCGTGCGAGGGGGGAGTCGCGTTGCTGGAAACCGCCGAGACGCTGCTCGCCGCGGGTGTCGGTGAGCGCAAGATCGACCAGGCCGTTTCGGCCATCAGCGCGGTGGGCGACGTCCTGCGCGACCTTTTGGTGCTTGCCGGAGGCCGAGACGGGCAGCTCGTGGTCAACCTCGACCGCGTCGAGACATGGTCTTCGTGGGCTGCTCGGCTCGATCCTGATGACATCCTCGAGGCGTTGCGCGCCGTACAACAGGGCCGCGACAAGCTGCGATCGCCGCTGCAGCCGAATGCCCGACTTACCATCGAAGAGGCGCTGATCGGCGCCGGCGCTGCGCTGCGCTCGCGCTGCCGGTGAGCGGCGCCGGACGCATTGCGATCAGCATGGGTGACCCGGCCGGGATCGGGCCCGAGGTGGTCATTCGAGCCTGCGCCGCGCTCGAGGCCGATCTCGTCGCCCGCGTCGCCGTGTTCGGGGATCAGGTTCATCTCGAGGCTTTGGCCAGGCAGCTAGGACTGTCGCCGCCGCGCTCGGTCCCCTGCGGCACTGTCGAGCCGGCGCTGCGGCACGGGAGACCCCGCGAGTCGGACGCTCGCGTCGCCCTGGCATGCCTCGACGCCGCGGCAGCCGCCTGCGAACGTGGCGAGACGGCGGCGCTGGTCACCGCTCCGCTGAGCAAGAGCGGCATCGCGGCAGTCGCACCGGGATTCAAGGGCCACACCGAGTATCTCGCCACACGCGTCGGCGGCTGCGAGCCGCTCATGGTGTTCGCCGGCATACATCCGGCCGTTGCCCTGCTGACCACGCATTTGCCGTTGGCAACGGCCATCGCCTCGGTTCGGGGCCCGCGCATCGTGGCGACGCTGAGCCGCCTCGACGCCGGCTGGAGACGCTGGTTCGGCGTCGCGCCGCGTATCGGCGTCGCCGGACTCAATCCGCACGCCGGAGAGCACGGATTGCTGGGCTACGAGGACGACCTCGAGGTGCGGCCCGCAGTGGCCGCGGCGCGGCGCAGGGGAATCCGGGTGCGAGGCCCGCTACCGGCGGACAGCGTCTTCAGGGACCGGGAGATCGACGTGGTCCTGGCCCTGTATCACGATCAGGGCACGATCATGGCGAAACGGGCGCCGGAGCCGTCGGTCAACACCACCTTCGGGCTGCCCTATCCGCGCACGTCGCCGGATCACGGGGTTGCCTACGACATCGCCGGCCGAACCCCGGCCGATCCGGCGGCAACGATCGCCGCGGTTCGGCTGGCTGCACGGATGGCAGAAGCGCGCGGTGGATCAGTCGATATCGCGCTCTTCCGCGCCGGTATAAACCTGGCGCGGCCGGGCGATACGCTGGTCCTTGTCGAGCAACATCTCCTGCCACTGTGCCAGCCAGCCCGCGGTGCGCGGGATGGCGAACAGCACCGGGAACATGGCGGTGGGAAATCCCATGGCGCGGTAGATGATGCCGGAGTAGAAGTCGACGTTCGGGTAGAGCTTGCGCTCGATGAAGTAGTCGTCCTCGAGCGCCACGCGCTCGAGCTCGACGGCAATCTCCAGCAGGGGATTCACGCCGGTGACCTCGAAGACCTCGTGCGCGGTCTCTTTGATGATCGTCGCCCGCGGGTCGTAGCTCTTGTAGACGCGG
>CBDUAS010000109.1:0-8606 GCA_965365185.1 uncultured bacterium
AGCCTGCAAAAAAGCGGACATCATCTTTATGTTGCTGCCCGACGAGGTGATGCCCTGGTACAGCGACAGCATCGCCGCCCAGGCCGTCAGTCGCACCCACAAGGCACCTGCCACATACGCCAGCTCCGCGATCGACGACGCCGCCGCACTCGGGACGATGGTGCGCAGGCCGGCGGCGAGCGCCAGGGCGGCGGCCCCCGTGAGCACAGCCAGCGAGACCAGCCCGAGCTCCAGCGCCAGCGTACGCGGCAGATTCCGCACGAAGAAACGGGCCGAGCGGGCGGTTTCCAGGACCATCGACCGGCGGACGAAACGGCCGAAATAGGCGCCGCAGCCGGCGCCGAGCTGCGACAGAAGCGGGGCGGGCCGCGGCGCATGCAAGTAGGCAACGGCGCCGCCGGCGAACACTCCGTAGAACAGGGCGAAGTAGGCCGAGCTACTCCACAGCGGGCGGAAGATCGACTCCGTGATCATTGCCGACCCGGCGGCGTCGAACGCGGCGCCGGCGGGCGTCGAGACGGAGATCGCCGTGCGCATCGCACCCCAAGCGCCTGCCATGCGCAATGCTTCCAGAATCTCCCTGGCCCCCCCGTACACCAAGAGCAGGTATGCCAGCCAGAGCCAGAGGATCAGCAGCTTGGCGTCGGCGGCGCGACGGGCGCCCCAGAGCAGCGCCCCCAGGGGGCCCGGGCGCGCTCCGCCCGGAGGTCCGGGGTGCCACTCGAGCAGGTCGTCGATTTGTTCCGTGCTCGGTGCCATCCCGGATTCCGTACCGCGGGCTACAGGTTGATGCTCTCTTCGAACTCTTTTTGCGAAACGTGCAGGCGGTGCGCGTCGTACTCCTCGAGCTTCGTCTCGACCAGCTTGTCGAGCACGTGATCGCCCAGCGTCGCCCGGATCACCTCGGAGTCCGCGGCAGAGAGCACGGCATCGTACAGGTCGTGCGGCAGCGACGCGATTCCCTGCTGCTCACGCTGCAGCGGCGTGTAGTGATAGAGATCGTCCGACACCGGATCCGAGAGCGGCATCTTCTGGTCCAGCCCCTGCAGTCCCGAAGCGAGCATGACGGCGAACGCCAGATAAGGGTTGCAGGCCGCATCCGGGAAACGCAGCTCGATCCGTGTCGCCACCTCGTTGCCGGGCTTGTACATCGGGATGCGAACCAGCGCCGAGCGGTTTCGCTCTGCCCAGGCGATGTACACGGGTGCCTCGTAACCGGGAACGAGCCGCTTGTACGAGTTGTACCACTGGTTGGTAACCAGGCACATCTCGCGAGCGTACGCCAGAACGCCGGCGAGAAAGTGGCGCGCGGTCGCCGACAGATGATGCGGATCTTCGGGATCGTAGAACGCGTTGCTGGTGCCGTCCTTGAAGATCGACAGGTGCGTGTGCATCCCGCTGCCGTTCTGCCCCGACAGCGGCTTGGGCATGAAGGTGGCGTGAATACCGTTGCGACGCGCAATCTCCTTGACCAGCCATTTGTAGGTCTGCAGGTTGTCTGCCATGTGCAGCGCTTCGGCGTATTTCAGGTCGATTTCGTGCTGGCTCCAGGCAACCTCGTGGTGCATGTACTCGACGTTGATGCCCATCGCCTGCAGGGCAAAGCGGGTGGCCTCGCGGAAGTCGTCGCCGACGTCGACCGGCACCATGTCGAAATACCCGGCGTGATCGAGAACTCGTGGGGTCTCGTCATCGGCGAAATAGAAGAACTCCGCCTCCGGGCCGATGTTCATGTGAGAGAAACCGTGACCCTCCAAACGACGCAGCTCCTTCTGCAGGATCACCCGCGGGTCGCCCATGTAGGGAGTTCCGTCGGTGTTGCGAATCTCCGCGAACATGCGGAGGCAGCGGGCCGGGCCCACGCGAAAGGGGATGAACTGCGCCGTCTCGGCGATCGGGAAGGCGACCATGTCGCTTTCCTGGATACGCTGGTAGCCCTCGACCGACGAGCCATCGAAGCCCATGCCCTCGTCGAAAGCGCCCTCGATTTCGGAGGGTGTGACCTCGAACTTCTTGAGGAATCCGAGAATGTCGGTGAACCAGAGGCGGATCGAGGTGATCTCGTGTTCGCGGATATATGTGAGCACCTCTTCCTTGGTGCGTAGGTTCAGGCCCTGCGGAACACCAGCTTCGATCGGTACATGGTCCTCGGTGTAGGCGACCATTTCATCGGAAAACTCTCGCACGCGCTGGATGAAGTCGTTGCTCATGGACCCCATTGGATCTCCAACCACCACGAAGCCCCGAATGGCAGACCACCGAGGCAGGACGCCGCGGAATAAAGAGAAGCGACATGTCCGGTCGGTCGGGCACTCGCTAGCTGCTCGTTGTCTGCTGGGCCGGGTGAATTTGTGTTCAGGAAAAGAGCGAACTGGTCGACGTATCGGGTGGGTTCGTCGGGCAGCTTACGGCCGCTCGATACCAGCGTCAACTCGTCGTTTCGCGTGTCCGTTCGCCGGCCCCGTTGCGCTATGGTCTCAGCGGATTTGTCGTCGTTCAGCAGCCCGTTGATCGTGGACCTCCGATATGACCCAGACGGTAGCCGTCGTCGTTCTGGTCGCTTACGGTGCCCTCCTCGCCGGAATCGGCCTGTGGGCCAGCCGCCGGGTGCGGGTGGCGGCCGACTTCTACGTCGCCGGCCATCGCCTGGGCCCCGGGCTGCTCGCCGCCACGGTCCTTGCTGCCAACATCGGTTCGGGAACGACCGTGGGCGTGGCCGGGTTAGCCTACGACATCGGTGTGGGCGCCGCCTGGTGGACGGGCTCCGCCGTGCTCGGGACGCTCGTTTTGGCGCTGACGCTGGGCCCGAAGATGTGGCGGGTGGCGCGCGATCTCGACTGCTACACGGTCGGCGATTACCTGGAGCTGCGTTTCGGGGTGGTCCTGCGCGCCATCGTGATGGCGCTGCTGTGGTTCGGCTCGGTGCTTATCTTGATGTCGCAGATCGTCGCCATCGGCTTCGTCATCGAGGCGTTCAGCGACGTCGACTTGCGCTACGGGATCGTTCTGGGGGGCGCGGTGGTCCTCGCCTACTACGCAGCGGGGGGACTGTGGTCGTCCGCCGTGGTCAACGTCGCCCAGCTCGCCGTCAAGCTGGTGGCCTTCCCGCTGGCGCTGCTCGCCGCGGCGCGGGTCCTGGGCGGATTCGAGGCGGTCCGCCGAACGGCGGATGCGCTGGACCCGGGTTACCTGTCTCCCTTCAGCGTCGGATTCTCCGGCATCGTCGGGTACCTTGCCGTGATCGGCATTTCGTTCGCGGTCTCGCCCGGGTTGCTGCAGAAAGCCTTCGGGGCGCGTGACGAGGCGGCCGTGCGCAAAGGGCTGCTGTTGAGCGCCGCGGGCCTCGCGGGCTTCGCCTTCATGCCGGTGGCCCTGGGCATACTGGCGCGCAGCCGCTGGCTCGAACCCTTGCCGTTGGAGGGCACGGGATGGGTGTTGCCCCAGCTCCTCGTCCAGGTGCTGCCGCCGGTGATCGGCGTGCTGACGCTCGCCGCCGTGGTTTCGGCCGAGCTGTCGTCCGCCGACGCCGTGTTGTTCATGCTGTCCACGTCGATGTCGCGCGACTTCTACCAGCGTTTCTGGCGACCGCAGATCGACGATCGCGGCCTCCTGCGTGCGGGCCGGGTGGCCGCGCTGCTCGGGCTGGGAGCGTCGGTGGCGCTGGCGCTGCCGTTTCCCTCGATCCTCGGAGGCCTCAGCGCTTTCTACTCGATTCTCGTCGTCGCCCTGACCGTGCCGTTGATTGCCGGGTTGTACTGGCGGAGGGCGGACAATGCCGCTGCACTGGCCGGCGTCTCCGCTTCCGTCGTTGTCTGGATCGCCGCGCTGTGGCGCACCGGGGCGCTTCCGGGGCCGGGAAACCTGTGGCCCTCCGTCCTCGGCATCGGTGCCGGAGCGGTCGCTTGTGTGCTGGTCGCGATTCGTCCCGGCGCGAGCGAGTGATACCGTAAGCAACCGGTTCCGGAATCTTGGCCGGACCAACAGGTCGGAACGAAGATGAGCAAGACGACGGAAGTCTCGAGAGGATCGCGAGAGCGAGCGCGCGAAGCGTCGGACGCCGCGGACTCCGAGGTTCCGCAGAAGGTCTACGTCGACGCCAGCACGCTTCTGGTCGAGTCCGTCAAGCTGGCCCGCAAGGTTTGGGACGACGGCTACCGTCCCAATTACCTCATCGGTGTCTGGCGTGGCGGCACGCCACCGGGCGTCGCCATCCACGAGTTTCTGCGAATGCGCGGCCTCGAGCCCTACCACACCACGATCAAGACGCAGTCCTACAGCGGCATGCAGCGAGGGGGAAGTGGGGTCGAGATCAAAGGTCTGGGCCACATCATCGACGTCATCAATGCCACCGATCGGGTGCTGATCGTGGATGACGTGTTTGACACCGGCCATACGATGGTCGCCATTCTCGAGGAGATTGCCCGCCTGGCGCGTCGGAACACGCCGGAGTGCCGTGTCGCCACGGTCTATTACAAGCCGGAGAAGAACGAGACCGATCTCGAGCCGCACTATTACATGATCGCGGACAATCGCTGGATCGTGTTTCCCCACGAGGTCGAGGGGTTGACCGAGGGGGAGCTGCGGACGCATCGCCCGGAGCTGTGGGCGGCGCTGACCGCGGAGGACGGCTGAGCGACGGCGCCTATCGCCGCGATGCGATGGTTTCGAGGGCGGCGTCGATCTCGTGTCGAACCGTGCCGTCGCTTTCTTCGCGACGACGCTGCCGCAGTGCGGACTCGGCGGCGGCACCGCCGATCTCGCCGAGTGCCCAGGAAACGTGGCCACGGACCAGCGCGTCGCCGTCCGTGAGTGTGACGCGGAGGTCGGGCACCGCGTCCGGGTCCCTGCTGTTGCCCAGCGCAACCGCGACATTGCGCACGAAGCCGCGGCGTTTTGCCCGAAGTACCGGGCTGCCGGCGAAGCGCTTGCGGAACTCCTCGTCGGTCAGCAGCAGCAGCCGGCGCAGCCGGGGTCTTTGATTGCCGGGGGAGGGCGCGAACGCCTGTGCCTGCGCCGACACGCGGGCGAACCGGTTCCACGGGCACACGTCCTGGCAGTCATCACACCCGAATACCCGGTTGCCCATGGGCGCGCGGAACGCACGCGGAATCTCGCCACGGTTCTCGATCGTCAAGTAAGAGATACAGCGCCGCGCGTCGAGCACGTAGGGCGCCACGATGGCATCCGTCGGGCAGATGTCGATGCACGCCTTGCAGGTGCCGCAGTAGTCCCGATGGCTCCGGCCGCCTTCAATTTCGAGATCGAGCACGACGACGCCGAGGAAGATCCAGGATCCGGCGTCGCGGCTGATCACGTTGGTATGCTTGCCGATCCAACCCAGCCCCGATTGCTCGGCCCACGCCTTCTCGAGAACGGGGCCGGTGTCGACGTACCAGCGGCCTTCAACGCCGGGAAATGTCCGCCGGAGCTCCGCCCACATCGCCTCGAGCCGAGCCCCGAGAACCTCGTGGTATTCATCGCCCCAGGCGTAGCGTGAGATGCAGCCCTCGTCGGCGGCGTGGGTCGTGCGGAAGCGCGTGTGGTAGCTGAGGGCGACGACCACGATCGAGCGCGCCCCCGCAACGACCCGGCGCGGGTCGCTGCGGCGCTCGGCCGTACGGGCCATCCACTCCATCGATCCGTGCATGCCGCGATCGAGCCATTGTCGTAGCCTGTCGTTGGCCGCGATCTCCTCGACGCGGGCCACGGCGCACTTGTCGAAGCCGTGCGCTTCGCTCAAGCGACGAACGTATCGGAGCCGGTCCGCCGGCGAGCTCAGGGCGGCGATGGCAACGCTCTCGCTACGGCTCGGCCCACCATCACCCGCAGCAGGTGGCGACGATAATCCTCCGCGGCGTGCATGTCCGACCGCACGTCATCGACATCGCTGTCGGCGGCGGCGGCGGCCGCGGCGATCGCGTCCTCGTCGAGCGGACGACCGGCGAGCGCCGCCTCGCTGCTTCGCAGGCGCAGCGGTCGATCGGCGACACCCGTGGCGGCGATGCGCGCGACGGTGCAAGCGCCCTGCGGGTCGCACGCAACCGCGGCGGCGACGCCGACGACCGCATATCCCGAAGCCGGCTGGGCCAGCTTGACGTAGGCGCTGGCGACCTCTGGCCGACGCGGGAATCGAACCGCCGTGACCATCTCGGCGGGCTCCAGAACGGTGGTAAAGAAGCCAGCAAAGAAGTCTTCGACGGGTATCGTGCGTGACCCGTCCGGGCCCGTCGCCTCGACGACGGCATCGAGGGTGAGGACGGCAGCGCCGTAGTCGGCCGCCGGGTCGGCGTGCGCCAGGCTGCCGCCGAGGGTTCCACAATTGCGCACCTGCACGTCGCCGATCGATCGTGCTGCCTGCGCCAGCGCGGCGAAGCCCGCCGCCACTTCGGCGGAGTCCGCGACTTCCGCGTGCGTGGTGATCGCGCCGATTACGACATCGTCTTCGCTGACGCTGATGCCGCCTAGCTCCTCGACGCCGCGAATGTCGATCAGCACCCCGGGTGCGGCAAGACCCAGCTTCATCATCGGCAGCAGGCTGTGGCCGCCGGCGAGCAGCCGGGCATCCTTGCTGGTGGACAAGATGCGGACCGCCTCCTCGACCGAGTCGGCCCGGCGGTAATCGAACTTGCCGGGGATCACTGCTCACCTCCGTGCATGGCGCGCCAGACTCGCTGCGGGGTCGCCGGCATGTCGAGGTGGGTGACGCCGAACGGCGAAAGGGCGTCAACGACCGCGTTGATCACCGCCGCGGAGCTTGCAATGGTGCCCGCTTCGCCGACTCCCTTGGCGCCCAGCGGATTCACGGGTGTCGGTGTTTCTGTGTGGAAAAGCTCGAACTTCGGCAGGTGCTGAGCCTTGGGGACTGCGTAGTCCATCAACGACCCGGTGATCAGTTGCCCGTTGTCGTCGTAAACCGCGTCCTCGAAAAGGGCCTGGGCGATACCCTGGGCGATGCCGCCGTGGATCTGGCCTTCGACGATCATCGGATTGATGATTCGACCGCAGTCGTCGACCGCGACGTATCGCTCGATGGCGACGACTCCGGTGTGGCGATCGATGGAAACGACGGCGAGGTGGGCGCCGAACGGAAAGGTGAAGTTGGGCGGATCGAAGAAGTGCGTTGCCGACAGCCCCGGCTCGGTGTCCGCAGGTAACGCGCTGGCCACATAGGCAGCATCGACGATCTGCTGGAACTCCATGGCCTTGCCCGGTACGCCCTTCGGAAACAGCCGCCCGTCCTCGAAGACGATGTCCTCGACGTCGGCCTCGATCAGATGTGCGGCGATGCGACGCGCCTTTGTCCGGATTGTCTCGATGCAAAGAGAGAGGGCGCCGCCGCCAACCGCCTGGCCACGCGACCCGAAGGTGCCGATACCTTGCTCCGTGGTATCCGTGTCGCCGTGGAAAACCTCCACGTCGTCCGGTGTCAAGCCAAGGCCGTCGGCCACGATCTGGGCGAACGTGGTTTCCTCGCCCTGGCCGTGGGGCGAGATGCCCGTCTTCACGACGACCTTGCAGGTTCGTCTCACCTCCAGCTCGCAAGCCTCCCAACCGCCGGCCGTCATTGCCGCGGAGGGCCCCATGCCGCAGACCTCGACGTAGGTCGAAAGGCCCAGGCCGACGAGCTCCCCGGCGTCTCTACGCTGCTGTTGTCGTGTTCGTAACGCCGCGTAGTCGGAAGCCTTCTGCAGCTCGTCGAGCGCCGCCGCGTAGTTGCCGGAGTCGTACTGCATCCGGGTTGCCGAGGTGAACGGAAAATCGTCTGCGGCGGCGAAGTTGGCCCGTCGCACGTCGGCCGGGTCCTTCTCCGTTGCCCGCGCAATGAGGTCCATCGCCCGTTCGACGATGAATGTTGCCTCGGGCCTGCCGGCCCCCCGATAGGCATCGGTCGGTGTCTTGTTCGTGAACACGCCGTGCAGCGTCACGTGTAGGTTCTGCAGCGTGTAGCAGCCCGGCAACATGCCCACGGTGAGCCCGGGAATCACCGGAGTGAGCAGTTGGTGGTAGGCGCCGAGATCCTGATACAGCGTGGCCCGGATGCCGAGGAGGCGGCCGCCGGCATCGGCGGCGACTTCGAGCTCGCAGAGCTGATCGCGCCCGTGGATGGTCGCCAGGATGTCCTCTGTCCGTCGTCCGGTCCACTTGATCGGGCGACGCAGGCCGCGGGCAAGATGGGCGACGATCGCTTCTTCGGCGTAGAAGTTCAGCTTGCTTCCGAAGCCGCCGCCGACCTCCGGCGCCACCACCCGCACCTTGCTTTCGGGGTGATTGCAAACGGCGGCAATGAGGAGCCGGACGAAATGCGGCACCTGGGTCGATGTCCACACGGTCAGCTTGTCGTGTCCGCGATCGTAATCAGCCACGACACTACGCGGCTCCATGGCAACGGGAATCTGCCGTTGGTTGACGATACGCTGGCGCAGAATATGCGCTGCTGCCGCGAACGCTGCCGCAACATCGCCGACGTCCGTGACAGACGTGAAGGCGACGTTGGTCCCCAGCTCAGCGTGGACAAGAGGGCTGTCGCTGCCGCTGGCTCTCTTCACATCCGTGACCACCGGCAGCGGCTCGTATTCGACCCGGATCAGGTCCCGGGCCTGGTACGC
>CBDUAS010000110.1:0-8604 GCA_965365185.1 uncultured bacterium
TTGCCGAGCTTTTCCTGTATCGCCGCAGTGACGCCCGCTCCAATGACTTGCTGCGGTATCGCCCGCCCTTCCACGGCGCCGCTGACGACCCGCGCAGAGAGAAGGATACCGAGAAAGACCGCGAAAACTGATGCCCTCGCCATGGCTCTCCTCCTTCGCGGTGGCAGTGAACCACAGTCGGCGCTGGCGCAGCGAACCCTAATCGGACAATGTCTGCTTTCTTCCGGCCGGCGCGGCACGGTGCACGCGGTTCCTGCGGCCTCCATGCCCGCCGCTGCGCGCTCCGCGCTGTCGATGGTAACGAGAATCTCGTCGCCGGGTCCCGCAAGGCAAGGGCGCGGCAGGTCCCGGGGTTGTTCGTCAAGGCGAGCTACTCGTTCTGAACGGCTCGCCGGGACTCTCGAGGGACCCGAGGCGTGCACGCGTGCGGACAGCGCGCCACACCTACGCGCCGGTGCGCGTCAGGTCAGCGCCGCGCCGAAGCCGACATCTGACGGCGCTGGTCGAACTCCGGCGCTTCCTTGATGCAAAGCCAGAGAATGCGCAGGGACTCGCGAAAGGCGGCCCAGCCGGTCTTCTTGATCTCGGCAGGCTGATCGCCAATGACCGGGAAGCCGTCCTCGTCCGGCGTCACGTTCTCCCAGTCGCGAAACAGCCGACCCCATTGGCTCTCCAGCACGTCCGCCATCTGTGTCTTCGCCATGTAGGGATACCAGAACGTGTCGTGGTACAGCACGCTGGCGATGTAGGCCCAGGGGGCGAGAATGGTCTTCAGCGACCACTCGATGGGTTTCTTCAGCGGCCCCCAGTAGATCTTGTGCTGCATGCGCGAGGCGAACGTCATCTTCTTGAACGGGCCGACGAAGTTCCACTTTTCTTCGGCCGCGGCGACGTCGCCGACGATCTCGATGTCCCGCGGATCGCCGCACCCGAGGCCGCGCTCGTGCGCCAGGCGGATGAACTTGAGGTCCAGGGGGTTCATCCCCATGAGCCGTGCCGCCACGGCGTCGATGGCCACCTGATCGTCGCTCGCCAGGATCACGTCCTTGACGTAGGGAATCATGCAGCGCGGCCCGGGGCCGTCGCCGGCGAAGGTGCCGTCCATGACCGCGAAGACCCCGCGGTGGATCTTCTTCTGGATCATCAGCAAGTCCACGAGCGTCTCGTGGATGACCGGGTGTGTCCAGTGGCGACGCTCGTTGAGCAGGCCGCCGAAGGCATTCTTCATCGCCCCGGTGGTGGTGGTGAAGACGTGCGTCTTGACCGTCGGCAGGTGAATGATGTTCTCGCCGATGAAGCGGCGCGGAATGTGGAAGCCCTTGGGGTAGACCTCGTTGAGGCAGATGAACTCGTCCGCCAGATCGCCGACGGCGTCACGAATGTGGATCCACTCCTCGCCCTCGTACAGGTGGATGTTGCGTAGGCCGTGCGCCTCGACGACGTCGACCTGCTTGTTCTCGCGCTCGCCCAGTTTCGAATCGATCACCACCGTGCGGTTGTGGCAAGCGTGGATCAGGTCCGGGTCGTAGCCATCGGCCTTCATCGCCCGGATCACACCGTCGAGCTGCCACGGCGTCGTCGAGCTCCCCGGATAGAAGAAATGCCAGGAGATGTTCACCTTCAGGGCAGTGTCGGCATCCTTGGCGATCACGTCCTGGTACCCGGCCAGGTTGAGGAGCTCGTGATAATCGGCGAGCACCCGGTCGGTCGAGGTCTTCAGGATGGCAACACGGCTCTTGGGCATTTCCGGATCTCTGGTGAGTTTCTTGCGGTCAGAAGGCGAATCGTAGCATCTGGACGCACGCGGGGCTGAGCTGACTCCCGCTGCGCGAGCGCCTCGCCGAGGGTCGATTCAGTCGCAGGAAATGCAGTTGTGATTGTTGATGGCGCCCAGGCTCTCGAGCAGCGCGATGGTCTCGGGGAACGGCTGCACGCGCTGCTGTGGTCCGTTGGCCATGTCGACCGTCGTCTGGCCGCGGCGAGAGACGAAGGTAACGTCGGCACCGTGCTCGACGAGGTACTCGATCACCGCGTTGTCGCCCCGGGCTGCGGCGTTATGGACGGCCGAGTAGCCGTCGGCGTCGCGCACGTTGACGTCGACGCCGAGCTCGCCGACGAGGTATTTCACCGCCGGCAGCCATCCGTCGGGCACATGGCGATGCTGCTGCCCCACGCGCGAGGTCCCGAAACCGACGCCGGTAGCGGCATGCAGCGGGTGCACGTGGGGCCCGCCCGGAGACACCGGAGGCAGGCCCGACGGGTCGTCTTCAGCCGGCCGCGATCGGCCTCCAGCCAGCTTCATCGTCGAGATATTCGGGTCGGCGCCGTATTCGACCAGCAGCTTCATGGCCGCGACGTCGGTGGCGTAGGCAGCGCGCCAGAAGGCCGTCGCCCCGGTGAAATCCACCCCCATGCGCCCGGCATTGTAGGCTGCGTACCAGACATGAGATCCGGTGCGCGCGTTGGGTTCGGCACCGGCTTCGAGCAAGGCCCGCATCAGCTCGAGGTAGGAGGTCTTCTGTTGTTGCGATGCAGTCGGCTGCGGGTACCAGGTGCGGAGCTGCCATTCGTTGTTGAGCACGGCGAACAGCGGGGCAACACCGTCCTCACTGACCAGGTTGGGGTCGGCGCCGCGCTCCAGCAAGCTCATCGCCAGGTCGAAGTTGCCGTTGATGATGGCTACCAGCATGGGGCTGGATTGATCGCCTCCGGTGCGATGATCGATATCGGCGCCCGCCGCCAGCAGTAACCCGGCGGCTTCCACACGCCCGTCGCGAGCGGCGTAGTGGAGCGCCGTGAATCCACCCTGGCGGCCGATCTGGTCGGTGTTCGAGAGCGAGCGCGGCACGTTCGGGTCCGGTGCGCTCGCTGCCACACGGCCCGGCGCCGGCGGATCGTCCGGGTCCGGCGGCGTAATCTGCGCGCGCCCGGGTCCCCGCGCCGGCGGGTCATCCGGATCCGGCGGCGTCACCCGGGCCTGCCCTGCGCGCGCCGGCGGGTCATCCGGATCGGGGGGCGTTTGCGCAGCGCCCCCTCCACGGGCCGGAGGGTCGTCGGGATCGGGAGGCAGGCCGGCCGCGCGCGCTGCTGCCGCCACGGCGCCGGGCGCAGCGGCTTGCCGACTGGCCGCGGCGGCGGCACGGTCGGCGCGCGGCTCCGGCGGCTTGGCCGCGTCGACGATGCGGTCACGCATGCGTTCTTCTTCGCGGTCCCGGCGTGCACGTTGGGGGTAATCGATGATGTCCGTCTCGAGCGACACATCCGCGCCCGCATCGATCAGCGCCTGCATCGCTTTCAGGCGGTTCGATGCGGTGGCGAACATCAGCGGTGTGCGTGAGGAACCCCTGTCGGCGACATCGACCTCGGCGCCGTGATCGATCAAGGCCGCCACGGCCTCGGCGGATCCACCCTGCGCCGCCAGGTGCAACGCCGTGACGCCGGTGTCCGTGAACCGCATCGGGTCGCTGCCGGCCCGCAACAGCGCGGCGACCGTGGCTGCGCGCCCCTGGCGACCAGCGAGGTGTAGCGGCGTATAACCCCCGAGGCGAGTGGTCGATTCCGCCACGGCGCCGGCGTACAGCAGCACCTCGAGCATGGCAACGTCACCGTTGAGCGCCGCCCAGTGCAGCGCCGTCATGCCGTCGCCCTGGGCTGCGTTGACGTCCGCTCCTTCGCGCAGCAGGGCGCGGACGCGCTCGGTCTCGCCCCTCATGGCGGCATCGGCAACGGGCGACTCCGCCACGCTGGCCATCGGCAATCCCGGCGTCGCGATCACCAGCACCAGGAGCAGGGCAACGGCCCCGAGTGGTCCCGCCTGCAATCGGTTACCCATGGCTCACCTCCCGGTTACGGACGGCCCGCTTCGGTGTGGGGAACGGCGAACGAGAACTCGCCCGTGCTGTCGCCGAAGCTCTCCAGGTTCTGCAGACCGAGCCGATGCAGCACGCTCAGCATGACGTTCGCCATCGGCGTGCCGTCGTCGGCGCGAATGTGCACGCCGCCCTCGAGCTGGCCGCCGGCCCCACCGAGCAGGATCAGCGGACAACGGCGATGGTTGTGCAGGTTGCTGTCGGCCATCGGCGATCCGTAGATGATCAGGGTGTTGTCCAGCAGGTTGGAGTCGCCGTCGGAGGTGTTCTTGAGCTTCTCCATGAAGTACGGCAGCAGCGATACGTGGTAGCGGTTGATCTTGGCGAAGTCCCGCACGCGCGCGGCGCGGCCGCCGTGGTGAGACGCCCCGTGAAACCCCGCATCGACGCCACTCTCCGGGTAGACCCTGCCGGAGGCATCGCGCCCGAACTTGAACGAGAAGACGCGGGTGAGGTCGGACTCGAAGGCGAGGAGCTGCAGGTCGAACATCAGCTTGACGTGCTCGTCGAACGAGTCGGGCACACCCGCCGGCGCTGTGGGAAGCTCGCGCGGCTCGCCGCTGTTGTTGCGCTCCTCGATGCGCTGGATGCGCTGCTCGATCTCGCGAATGTTGGTGACGTACTGGTCGAGGCGGCGGCGGTCGGCGGCGCCCAAATCCCGGCGCAAGCCGGTCATTTCCTCGGTCACCCAATCGAGGATGCTGCGGTCGGTCTGCCGGCGCAAGGCGCGCTGCTCCGGCGTGCCGCCGGCACCGAACAACTGCTCGAAGACCGCCCGCGGGTCGCGCACCATCGGCAAAGGCTCCGTGGGCGAGGCCCAGCTTATGGTGTCCGTATACACGCAGGCGTAGCCGTAGGCGCAGCCGCCGGCCTGATCGACCGGCTCGATCGATAGCTGCAGCGACGGAATCGGCGTGTCCTGGCCGAAACGCTGCACGTAGAGCTGATCCATCGAAGTGCCCACGCGGACGTCCGACCCCTGCGTCATCTTGGGGCGGGCATGGGTGAGGAATACGGCGCTGGAGCGAAAGTGATCGCCGCCGATCTCCTCCGGTGTGAATGCCTCGGCCATGCGTGTGTCGGTGTTGGAGACGATCGTGAGGTAGTCGCGGAAAGGCTCCAGCGGGCTGAGGCTGCCGGTGCTGAGGTCGAAGTCGCGGCCCACGGCCTCCGGCGCCCAGAGAAACTCCGTCGCGCCCAGCTCGTTGCAGCCTGCGGCGCCATGCACCTGTTCGATGCACACGAGCCTCGTCTTGCCCGCCGGGCCGCCCGCGGAGGTCTTCGCCAGCGCGCGTCCGGCGGGAACCATCGCATCGAGAAGAGGGACACCGATCGCCACCCCCATGCCACGCAGCATCGTGCGACGAGAAATGCGTTTGTTGCGGATGAACATCCCGTGGCCCTCCGGTTCGACTGCCATTCAGCGTCCGTTGTTATCGGTTGTCCCTGCTTCTATCTCGTCTGTCGCCTCGGCGCGCGCCATGCGAAACGCCGGGCTCTTCGCGACCCCGAGGACAAAAGATGAAAGCCGCAGGTCGTTGTCCTGCGCACGCCGTACGATCTGACGCACGGTCGGCATGTCGTAATACTCGGTTCTCCGTCCGAGCGCATACGCCATCAGGCTCTCGGTGAAGTGCGTGACCACGACGTCGGAGCGATCCAGCAACGCCGCACGCAGCGCCGCCGGGCCGTCGAGCATCGTGCCGTCGAACAGTTGACCGGTCGGATCGACCGGCACGCCGCGGTCCTTGATCCTCCAGGCCCCGGTGACGTCGAAATTGTCCAGCGCCAGTCCCACCGGATCGATGACGTTGTGGCACGAGCTACAGGCCGGATTGGCGCGATGCTCCGCCATCTGCTCGGCTACCGACTTGAAGCGTCCGTCCTCAGCGTCGCCGGTCTCTTCCAGGTCCGGGACGTTCGGCGGCGGTGGCGGCGGCGGGCTGCCGAGCAGCACCTCCAACACCCAGAGGCCGCGCCGCACGGGCGAAGTGCGATTCCCGTGGGAGGTCATGGTAAGCACGCTGCCATGGCCGAGAACACCGCGGCGGCGATCGTCCGGGTAGGCAACTTTGCGGAACTCCGGCCCGGCGACGCCGGGAATGCCGTAGTGACGGGCGAGCCGCTCGTTGACAAACGTGTAGTCCGCGGTCAACAGCTCCAGCACGCTGCGATCCTGGCGCACGATGTAGTCGAACAGGAGCTCGGTCTCGCGGTACATGGCGTCGGCGAGTCTGTGGTCGAAATACGGGAACGACAGGGCGTCGGGCTGGACCTTCTCGAGATCCTGCAAGCGCAGCCACTGCGCCGCGAAGCGCGTCGCCATCGCCTCAGAACGCGGATCCGCGAGCATGCGACGCACCTGCGCTTCGAGGATCGCGTCATCGGACAGGTCGCCTTGCGCCGCCAGTGCCGTCAGCTCGTCGTCCGGAGGAGTCCCCCAGATGAAGAACGACAGCCGTGAGGCGAGATCGAAGTCGTTGATCTGATAGAGCTCCCCGGTGGCGGTACCAGCGGGAACTTCTTCCATGCGAAACACGAAGTGCGGGCTGGCGAGGATTGCCTGCAGCGCCGTGCGCACACCGCCCTCGAATCCACCGAACGCTGCGCCCTGGTTGTAGAAGCCCATCAGCCCGTCGACGTCCGGTTGCGTCAGCGGTCGTCGATAGGCACGCGCCGCCAGCCGACCGATGATGGTCTCGGCGCACGGGAGCTCCTCCTCGGGAGCGGTCGGCCTGCAGGTGAAGATCCGCTCGCGGGTCGGATTGTCCGACACGCCGGTCACGTCGAACGGCCCGACGATCGAGAGGTCACGCAGATGAGGAAGCGTCGTGACGCCGTAGCCGACACCGATCTGCGTGTCCGCCAGCGTGTGTTCGATCGGCGTGATCAGGTCGTCCTCGGGCCCTTCGCTTTGCAGCAGGAATGCCGCTGCGACCCGGCGCGACCCGGCGCGGACGTAGATGGGATCGGTCGTGAGCGTCAGCCCGGTCGGGTCCGACTCCGACATCCAGCGATCGATCGGGATGAGGGCGACCCGCTCACCGTCGATCGACACCTCGAGCTGTTCGTTCGGAACCGTGCGGCCGAAAAACAGCCCGGCCGGCTCGCCGTGCAGCAGCATCTGAAACTCGTACGTGCCGTCGGCCGGGAAGCTGTGCTCCACGGCAATGCCGCCACGGGTTCCGAACGGGGCACCGTCGGCCCGATTCTTCTGCGAGGAGGTCCGCGGCACGTTGTAGGTCGTCGAGTCGGGGCCGGCGTACGGGTCGCCGACGGCGATTCGGCTGACGTGGCCGGCCGCGCGCAAGTAGCCCTCCATAAGGGTAGCCGAGGGCATCTGGACGTCGGCGATGTTGTCGAAGCTGGCACTCACGGTGTCGGGAGGCAGGAACGTGTCGACATCGACGGAGATCCCCAAGAGGTCGCGAACCGAGGCGACGTACTCGGCGCGGTTGAGGCGTTGGAACGTGCGGCTGCCCGGATTGGGATTGGCCGCGGCAGCTTCGTCGAGGTTCGTTTCGAGCGCCGCGACGAGCGCCATGACCGCCGCCTCGTCGGGCTGCTGCGCCTGGCGCGGCGGCATCATTCCGGCGCGCAACTTCCGGATCATCTTCTCGGCGAGCTCGGCGTCTTCGTATGCCCGGGAAACGTCGAAAGACTCCAGCGTCAAGCCCCCGGTCATGCTGCTGTCGTTGTGGCAACGAAAGCAAAAGCGGCCGACCGTGACATTTTGATCCTGGTAGACGCGCGGCGCCTCAGCGGCCGTCGACTCCGCGGCAACGCCCGATCCGGGATGTTCGCCGGGAATCGTGGAGGCGACGGGCTCGGCACCGAGCGTCCGGCCCGCGTCGATGGCCAGCGCCAGGCCGAAGATAAGGGATACGGCTATCGCCAGAGCGGCTCTCTTCATTCGCCCATCACCTCTGGACGTTGCGTTTTACGTTGAACGACTCCGCTCGAACCTCTTCGGACGTTCCGCGAACCGGGCGACGAGCCCCGGTGGGCCGAGCATCGATACGAACTATGGCTACGGGGACCCCGAGGTTATTGCGACGACAAAACCTTGGCAAGGGGTAAGGCCGCTTACCCTCCGTGCGGCCGTGATTCCTCGATGTAGGAGCGCACGCAGCGCAAGAAGGCATCACCGAGGTCCGCAAGCTTCTTGTCGCCGACGCCATGCACTTCGAGCAGCTCCGCGGCGGAGGAGGGCTGCTTGCGCGCCATGTCCCGCAAGCTGGCGTCGCTGAAGATCACGTACGGAGGAACCTGTCGCTCCCGCGCCAGCTCCGTGCGCAACTCCCGCAGCCGCTCGAAGAGCTCGCGATCGACCCCGTCCCATGACGCTGCCTCCCGCGCCGTGGTTCGCGCGCGCTTCGCACGCACCGGCAGGAGCTGCACCGGCCGTTCCCCCCGCATTACCTCGAGCGAGGCATCGTTGAGGCACAACACCGGATACTCGCCCGAGGTTCGTGCCATCAGGCCCTGGTCCAGGAGCTGGAACGCCAGGTGCATGATCTCCTTGCGATCGCGGTCCTTCATGAGGCCCCAGGTGCTCAGCTCATCGTGGCGGAGCGAGCGGATCCGCTCCGTGTCTCCCCCACGCCGCCCGGCGGCCACGCTCCACACGCGGCTGCGGCAGAGACAACACTTGCGTCAGCGGCGCCTGGTAAGCCACCAGGTCATACGCCACCAACTCGTCGCGCGCCGCGACCACGGCCTCTTCCCGCATCCG
>CBDUAS010000111.1:0-8592 GCA_965365185.1 uncultured bacterium
AAGATGACGATGGCGGCGGCGGTGATCAGCAGCCCCTGCGTCGGCGTAATGCTCCCGTCGGTGACGATCGACAGGATCCACCCGCCGCCGCGGAACTGATAGGCGGCGATCGTGACGTATGCCAGGATGATGGTGATCGTTCCGAGGACCCGGGCGGTGGGATTGTAACGCCGCTCCAGCAGGTCGGGAACGGTGTAATCGGCGATACGCCGCACGCGGCCGGCGAGGAAGTAGGCGACGATCATGCCGGCCCACGCGCCGAATGAAAACCAAAGCTCCGAGATGCCGGTTCGATAGGCCAGCCCCGAGGCGCCGAACAGCGATCCGGAGCCGATCCACGTGCATACCAGCGTACCGACCAGCATGTAGACGGGAACGGAGCGGCCCGCCACCATGAATTCGTCGTGGCTGGTGACGCCGCTGGCGCGCCACATGCTGATGCCGATGAGAATCAGCGGGTAGAGGATGACGACGGCAACCAGCAGGTTCATGTTGTTCCTCCGGTGAGACGACGTCCGAGATCGGCGCCATTCTATAGGCGATCGCCGACTCCCGGTACTTCGCCCCTGGCGCGCATTCGCGGGAACGCGCCGTATGACCCGCCCGCCTCGTCTGCGGACGTCCTGCGGCCCGCCCGAAGGTCCGGCGTGACGGCGCCGACGAAATGCTACGATCCGCCTCAGAGTGAGCCGCTAGCTCTTCACGTATCCGTCGATTCGACCCGTTCGCAAGGAGCCGGAGCATGGATCGCAACGTGTTCACCACCCGAACGTCTTGGGTTCTCGCCCTCGCCCTCGTGCTTACCTCCGGGCCAGCCGCCCTCGCCGGCCAGAACCCGGCCGCCGGGCAGGAGCCGGCTGCTCCCGAAGCCCCCGAGGACCCGCGCTTGACGATCCTCAAGACCGAGGCCTACATCCTGCCGCCCGCCGAAGTTCTCGAGGCGGTCAACGCGGCGGCCGTCCGGCCTCTGCGCCTCGACAACCTCGATCCGAGCGGTCGAAGGTTCCTGCGCACGGTCAGCGACGGCTTTCCGACCCTGGCTCGCTTTGCCAGGCCGCACTACGATCTCGGCCAGTTCCAGATCGACCCGGCCGCCAACCGCAACCGCCGCCTGACCACGCGAAGCGACGTCGGCATCGAGCTCTACACGACCGAGGGCGAGCTTGCGGCCACCGTCGAAGTGCCGGACGGTGCCCGCATCAGCGGTCCGACCTGGTCGCCGGACGGCTCCCGCCTCGCCTACTTCGCCCATTTCGATGACGCCACGCACATCTACGTTGCCGACGCCGAAACGGGATCGTCGAGCCGCCTGACCGACACGGCGGTGCTGGCCACCCACGTCACCTCCTTCGAGTGGACCGAGGACGGGGAGCACATCGTCACGGTTCTGCTGCCCGAAGACCGCGGCCCCGCGCCGGCCGCGCCCGAGGTCCCCGAGACCCCCAAGGTCAGGGTCACCACACCGGACCGCAATCGCCTGCGCACCTACTTCGACCTGCTGGAGAACCCACACGAGAAGGAGCTGGTTCATTACTACTCGCGGGGACAGCTCGCCCTCGTCGAAGTGGACTCCGGAGCGGTTCAGACGGTGGGCGAGCCGGCGATGATCCGCCGCTTCGACACGGCGCCCGACGGACAGCATTTCCGTGTCACCACGATGAAAGACGATCTCTCCTACATCGTTCCGGTCAGCAACGCCGGAACCCGCGACGAGATCTGGGACGCCAGCGGCGACATGCTCGCCCTGATCGAAGAAGAGGACGTCAACGAAAGCGCCCAGACCGACGACGACGACGACCGCGGCGACAACGGCGACGACAAGCGGGGGCTCACCTGGCGGACCGATGGCGGCCCCGGACTCGTGTTCCTGCAGCGGGAGCCCCGTGCCGACGAAGAGGATGCCGACGATCAGCCTGCGGAAACAGCGCAGGAGGAGGAAGAACGGCAGCCGCGTCTGGACCGCGTCATGGTCTGGCTGCCGCCGTTCGGTGAGGACGACACCGAGATCCTCTACGAAACCGAGGACCGCATCCAGTCGGCCCGTTTCGACGAATCCGGCGGGCTCCTGTTCCTGACCCGGGAGCAGAACGACAAACGGACGATCCACGCCGTCTCGCTCGACGATCCCAGCCAGGAGTACCTGATCGCCGAGGACGACACCGAGG
Organism: uncultured bacterium; assembly: GCA_965365185.1. GTDB lineage: Bacteria > Acidobacteriota > UBA890 > UBA890 > UBA890 > CBDCGW01. The sequence continues at coordinate 2,166 of CBDUAS010000111.1, forward strand.
ACAACTACGACAATCCCGGCTCGCTGATGGGCGGCACGACACCAGGCACCGTTCGTACTTCGGCTGACGGTCGGTACGCCTATCTGTCCGGCACACAGTACTTCGAAGACCCGCTGGCGGAAGCTCCACGCCCATTCGTTGATCGCATCGAGATCCGCACCGGAGAGAAGGAACGCGTCTTCGAGAGCTCGGCGGATCTTTACGAGACCGTCACCACGCCGCTGACCGATGACGTGTCGCGGGTCGTCATGTCGCGCGAATCCCCGACCATGGTTCCGAACCAGTGGTTAGTCAATCTCGAGAGCGGTGAAGAGCGACAGGTGACCTTCAACGAAGACAGCCACCCGCTGATCACCGCGGCGCGGCGGGAGCGCCTGACGGTCACTCGCCCCGACGGCTTCGAGTCACGCGTCGAGGTGACGTTGCCGCACGACTACCGGCCGGGCACACGGCTGCCGGCGATGTTCTGGTTCTACCCTCGTGAGTACACGGCGCAGGATGACTACGACGAGGGGTTCGAGACCTTCAACAAGAACCGCTTCCCGGCTGTCAGGGCCCGGTCCATGGATATCCTGACGCTTCTCGGCTACGCCCTCATCGAGCCGGATGTGCCGATCGTAGGCCCGCAGGGTCAACGCAACGACGAGTACCCGCACGACCTGCGCAACACGCTGGCGGCGGTCATCGACGAGGTCGACGCACGCGGCTGGATCGATCGCCGACGCCTCGGCATCGGCGGCCACAGCTACGGCGCCTTCGGAACGGCAAACGCCATGATTCAGACGCCGTTCTTCAAGGCCGGAATCGCCGGGGACGGCAACTACAACCGCTCACTGACGCCCGCCGGCTTCCAGAGCGAGCGCCGCATGTTGTGGGAGGCGCAGGATCTCTATATCGAGATGTCGCCGTTCTTCCAGGCCGATCGCCTGTCCGGCGCCCTGCTCATGTACCACGGCGCCGACGACCACAACGTCGGGACGCACCCGATCCACGCCGACCGCATGTTCCACGCCCTGGAAGTGCTGGGAAAGACCGCGGCGATGTACAAATACCCGTTCGAGGACCACGGGCCGGCGACTCGCGAAACGACGCTCGATTTGTGGGCCCGCTGGGTGGCCTGGCTCGATCTGTACGTGAAGGATCCGCAGGGCGATCAGTTCACCTCGAACTCGGAGGCAGCTCTGCGGCGGTAGCCGGGCGGCCGCTCTCCCGAACCTGATAGCGTTGTCGGAGAATGGGAGGTGCCGATGAACGCTCCGCATTCGCTGTCTTCGACAGTCGTCGGCGCAGGTGCTCGAGTCACCCGCTGGCCCGGCATCGTCGGCGTGATCGGGATGGTCGTGGGTGCCATCATGGCGCTCGGCGAGTTGCAGGAGCTCGTGCGCATTCTGACCTGGACCGAAGAGGACTGGCAGGCTCTCCTCGGCCCGCTGTGGACCGAATCGATTGTCGCGGCGTTGCCTTCGACCCCGTGGCGGGTCGCTTCGTCGATCGTCGAGATCGGCCTGGGCTGTCTGCTTCTTGTCGCCTCGTGGTGGCTGTTCCGGCGTGATCGACGAGCCGTCGGTGCCTGTCGTACCTGGGCGTGGCTGGCAATCGGCTACGCGGCGGTGGTCATCGTCTGGGTGGCGACCTGGCTTCCGCGCTACCTCGACGGGCTTCCGGGAGACGAGCAAGCGGGCGCCGGCGCCGTGTATTTCGGCATGGCCGTGGCGATGGGAATCATGTTGGCTTTCCCCGTATTTCTGCTCTACTGGCTGGGCCGCGAGGACGTGCGGACCGACTACGAGGCCTGGTAGCGGGGTTGCGGCTTCGAAGCGCACGGGTACACTAGCGCCCCGTGGTGAAAGCGTGATGGGTGTGGTTACGGCGTGAACGAACGTCCGCTGGAAAAGGCACTCGGCGTACGAGACGTCGTGTTGCTCAACGTCGTGGCCATCGTCGGCCTTCGTTGGGTGGCGCTCGCCGCGGCCGGCGGCAACTCGTCCGTCGTGCTGTGGTTCGGGGCTCTGCTGTTGTTCTTCATTCCGCAGGCCTTCGCCGTCATCGAGCTGACCAGCAGGATTCCCGAACAAGGCGGCATCTACCGCTGGTCGGAGGTTGCGTTCGGCGACTTCCACGGCTTCATGGCGGGCTGGTGCTACTGGACCAACAACCTGGTGTATTTCCCCAACCTGCTGGTGTACGTCGCCGGCATCTCGGTGTTCGTCGCCGGTAGCGGGTTCCAGGAGGTCGGGGAGAGCAGGCTCTACGTGCTGCTGTTCTCACTGGCAGCGCTATGGACGGTATGGCTGTTCAATCTCATCGGCCTGTCGGCCGGCCGCTGGGTCCACAACGCCGGTGGTTTCGGCACATGGGTGGCGGCGACACTGTTGATCCTGTTCGGTCTGATCGCCGTTGTTCGCTTCGGAGTCGCCAACCCGATGCCGCCATCGAGCTTCTTCGACGGCTTGCTGACGTTCGACAAGCTGTCGTTCTGGGCAGCCATTTGCTTCGGCTTCAGCGGCCTCGAGCTCGCCTCGGTGATGGCGGGAGAGGTGAGGGACGCCGCGCGCACGATCCCCCGGGCTGTTGTCATCTCCGGTCTTGCCATCGTCGCCATCTACGTGCTCGGCACCCTGGCGCTCCTGGTGGCCTTGCCGGCCGCGGACATCAACGTCATCTCCGGTGTCTTGCAAGGGATCGCCGCCGTCGGCGATCGCATCGGCCTCGGCTGGACCACGAACGTACTTGCCCTGCTGATCACGCTGGGCGGCATCGGTGGCCTGATGGCCTGGTTCACCGGGGCCGCCCGCATGCCGTTCGTCGCCGGCGTCGATAGCTACCTGCCGGAGGCATTCGGTCGCATCCACCCGCGCTTCGGCTCGCCCTACGTGGCGGTCACCGTGCAGGCATTGATCGCCAGCCTCTTCATCGGCATGAGCTTCGTCGGTGCGACCGTCGAGGAGGCGTATCTGATCCTGCTCGATACCACCCTCCTGGTGTACTTCATTCCCTACCTCTACATGTTCGCCGCCTACATGGTGTTGCGGCGGCGCGCCGCCGGTGGCGTGTTCGCCGGAGACCACGTGGAGAGCCGGAATCCCGCCCTGGCGCAGCCGGCCGCGGTCCGACGGATTCCTTCGAGCAGCTCGCTGGCGATGATCTTCGGCGCCTGCGGGCTGCTGACGACTCTGTTCGCCATGGGGATCTCGCTGTTTCCGTTGCCGGACGAAGGCGTCAGTCTCTACCTCTTGAAAGTGCTGGGCGGCGCCGGGGCCTTCGTTTTGGCCGGCGCGATCATCTACTGGCGCAACCAATAGCCGGCCGCGACGGCCGGTTTGCCGTGCTCGGGTCCGCGGGTACCCTTGATCGTGCAGCCATGGGTATTCGCCTTCTTCTCGTCGACGCGCTCAATCTCATCCGACGTGTGTACGCCGCCCAGCCGGGCGACGATACGCCGGAAAAGGCAGATGGCGCCCGGATCTCCTGCAAGCACTCACTCCAGCGGGCCTTGCGCGAGACGTCGCCGACGCATGCCGTCGTGGTGTTCGAGAGCCGCGAACCGGGATGGCGTCACCTGCTGTACCGCGACTACAAGGCCAACCACACCCCCATGCCCACGCCGCTCGCCGAAGCGTTGCCGGCCTACCGTGAGGCGTTCTCGACCATCGGTGTCAGCTCGTTCGAGCTTCCGAGGGTCGAGGCAGACGATGTGATCGGCACGCTGGCGGTGAAGATCTCCGACGCCGGCGGCGAGGCTGTGATCCTGTCGACCGACAAGATCTTCCTGCAGCTTCTTTCCGATCGCATCCGTGTGCGCGACCACTTCAAGCCCGCCGACCTCGATCGTGGCTACGTGGCGAAGAGGTTTGGCGTCACACCGGAGAGCCTCGTGGACTTTCTCGCCCTCGCGGGCGACAGCACCAACGCCATCCCGGGAGTGCCGGGCGTCGGCCCGAAGACGGCAAGCCACCTCATCGAGCAGCTCGGCTCGCTCGACGCGATTCTCGCAGCCGCCGCCAGCGCGGAAGGCCGGCTGACACCGAAGCTGCGTGACAAGCTCGAGGACCACGCCGAAGACGCACGCCTGGCGCAATCTCTGGCGCGTCTGCAGACCGACCTCGAGCTCGGCCTGAACCTCAGGGACCTGCGCTACAGCGGTTGATGCGACGCACTGGCGCCCCGGTGCGCCGCGGCGCATACTGCCCGGATGCGATTCAAAGCCTGCCTTTCGCCCGTAGCCGTCCTCGCCGCCCTGCTACCTCTGCTGATTACCGGCACGGTATCCGCGCAGCAGCCCGGCGCGGAGCCGGATCCTTCGACGCTGCGCCGGATGTACGGCGACGGCGTCGACTTCGACAGCTTCCGGGCACGGGCCGTGAGCCGTAAGCAGCTCTGGGAGGCGAACTGGGAAAAGAGCGCTCCGGCGGCGGAGCTCATCGCCCGGGCGCGCGCCCTCAGCGGACGCTACCGGCTGCTGGTGGTGGCGATCGATTCCTGTAGCGACTCGGCCAACACCATCCCCTATATCGCCCGACTGGTGGAGCAGGTCGATACGCTCGACATGCAGATCATCGATCCCCAGGCGGGGCGCGTGATCATGAACACCTACCGCACGCCCGACGATCGCGGCGCCACACCCACGGTGGTGATCCTCGACGAGGAGTTCGAGGCTGCGGGCGTGTGGGTCGAGCGGCCGTCAGCCCTGCAGGACTGGTGGATCGGGCATCCCGAGATCAGCGATCGCGAGAAAGGCCGTCGCAAGCAGGGCTGGTACGACTGGGACGAGGGCTACAGCACCCACGCGGAGATCATCGCTCTCCTGGAAGCAGCGGACGCGCGCCGTTGATCACCCCGCGACCGTAGCAGCTTGCTGAAAGAACCCCGCGGGTGCCGTTATCGGCACCGTGGGGACAGACGCAAGGTGCTGCCCGTGGTGAAACCGAGATGGAAGCCGCTAGCGGCCGCCACCGAGCAGACGCTCTGCCGCCGCCCGCTGCTGTGCCGCTTCCTCGTTGCGCCCTTGGGCCTGGAAGATCTGCGCCAGCGTGCCGTGCGCCATCGCCCGGAGCTGCGGGACCTGGACCCTGGCCAATCCGGAGGAGGCCAGGCGCTCGGCCTCCGGCAGGTCTTCGGGATCACCACGGTCGACCATGACCTGGGCGAGGAACAGCTCCGCCTCCGGAGCGCCGGGGCGCGCTTCCAGCGAGGCACGTAACGCTTCGATGATCTGGTCGGGCGCCGCCCCGCCTTCGGCCAGCAGGCGGGCGCGACTGAACTGCGCCATGTAATGTCGCGGCTGCCGCGCCGTCTCCGCCTCGTAGGCGACGAGCGCCTCTTCGTCGCGCCCCAAGACCTCGAGAGCGCGGCCGATCTGGAACTGCAGGTTGGGTAGCTCGGGGTCCTGCACCGCGGCGCGGTCGAACGCTGCCAGCGCCTCGGTCGCCGCACCCTCCTGCAGCGCAGCCACGCCGACGCCGTAGTGTAGCTGCGGCGCCTCAGGGCTCCCGGCAAGCCCTTCCTGGAGCACGGTGCGCGCTTCGTTCCAGCGGTTGTCACGCATGAGGACGTCGGCAAGCTCCCAGCGCAGATCAACGTCGTGCGGCTGCAGCGCCAGAATCTCCCCCATCAAGGTCGCCGCGGCTTCGAGCTTGCCCGTCGTGCGATACGCCCGCGCCAGCTCCCGCCCGGCCAGAGCGTGTTCCGGGTCGATCTCCAGCGTGCGCTCGAACGCTGCGGTGGCCTCCGTGGTGCGCCGCGATCCCGCCAGGACGAGGCCGCGAAAGTGCCAGGCGCCGGCGAACTCCGGATCGGCCTCGATCTGCTCGTCGATGATCTTCAGGGCTCTCTCCGTGTCGCCCAGCTCCCAGGCGCCGAGGGCGTCCATCATGGCCGCGTACACCTGGATCTTGTCCTTGGGATCGGCGAGATCGGCACGCGCACCACCCACCCCCAGATAACCGAGTGAGCGCAAGGCGGCCAGGCGATCCGGATCGGTGACGGCGGCGCCGGAGCCGCCGGCGACGGACTCGCTGCGCTCGATCCAGGCCTCGACGTGTTCGCGTAGGTCGTCGGCCCTGTCCCGTCGCTCGGCGATCAGGTTGGTCTCTTCCGCCGGATCTCGACTCAGGTCGTAGAGCTCCTCCCGCGGCGCCGCAATGAACTTCTCGTCGCCGTCCGTGATGGCCCGCAGGTCGTGCCAGCCGAAGTAGAGCCGTGGAAGGAGGGTCTCGCTGTAGATCGGCACGGTCGCGAGAACCTCGCCGCGTAGCGCCGCCACCAGGCTGCGACCTTCGACGTCGGACCCCGCCTCGAGATCCCAGAGCTCGATCACCGTCGGGAACAGGTCGATGAGAGCTACCGGAGAATCGACCACGCCGCCGCGGACCCACGAGACCGCAGAAGCGCCTGCCGTCGTGGCATTGCTTCCCGGCGCCGGCGGCGC
>CBDUAS010000112.1:0-8542 GCA_965365185.1 uncultured bacterium
CAGCATGGCGAGGGCGATCAGCACCCCGCCGCCGGCGACGGCGCGGCGCAGGCGCCGGCGACCGACGGTGGCGCCGGTAACGCGGAATACCGAGCCTTTCAGCAGGGACACGGCCGAAACCTTGCCGAGACGGCGCACCGTCCAGCCGATCGAGCCCATCACGACCAGAACGGATATCAGCCACCCTGCCGCGAGACTCACGGTGGTGACGTGCAGTCGCAACAAGGGCGTGCCGACCGCCGGCAACCACAACGTCCGCAGCCCCGCCATCATGAGCGCGGCGTAGCCGATGGCCGCCAGCAAGCCGATCAATGCTCCGAGAGCGCCGACGATCAGGCCCTCGCCGAGCATGCGCCGTCGCACTTGCTTGACCGCGTAGCCGACGGACAAGAGGAGTCCGATTTCCCCGGCACGTGCCTCGATGCCGAGGCTGAACAGCAAGCCTACGAGGATGGCCGCCGAGGCAATGATGAAGAAGCTGAAGCCGATGAACAGGCCGCTGAAATCAGTTGCCCCGGCAGCGGCCCGCAAACCGTCCTGTCGTGCCGCCAGAAAGCGCATGCCGAACTGCGGCAGGCTGAGGCGTTCATGCAGGGCGGCGGAAAAATCGCGCTCGAACGCCTCGAGGTCGGCCCCGGGCGGCGGCAGCAATCGCATCGAGGTGACGCTGCCGTACCGCGTGGCCCAGAGCTGCTCTGCGCGCTCCGGGCTGACGAAGGCTTTCGGCGTGGCGCCGTAGAGATCCCAGTAGTCCTCGTCGCCGGGGCGTACGGCACTGAGGTCGACCGGAAACGGCGGGTCCCAGTCGGCGATGTTGTCGGTGTCCTCGATCCCCGGGTAGTCGGGCGTGAGCCTGCGATCGGCGCCCAGCCCGGCGAGGGCGACGACGCCGGCAACGGTAAACCGTGCGGATTCGATCTCCAGCTCCTCGTAGGGCCCGACAACGTAGTAGTCCATCAGCAGCGTGTCACCGACCGTCGCCCCGAGGTCGGCAGCGTTCCACTCATTCAGCAAGATCTGGTCGCCCGCCGGCAGCGGCGCCGGTTCGCCCGAAAGAAGCTTCAACGAGATCTCGTCATCGAGCTCACCGGCCAGGGCGGCGACAGTGGAGTAGGGCACCGATGCGTCCCCGATCGTCAACGCGGTCGCCAAGTAGCTGGTTACCTGAACGACGCGGGCACCGGCTTGGCAAGACGTACTCCGAGCTCTCGACGAGGAGCTGTCCATCGTGCCGCTCGGTCAACAGGCCGAGGTCGTCGAGCTCGAGCACGGCGGTGAGTGCGTTGATCGGCGGCGAAGCCGGCGCGCGATCGGGTGCGACCGATACCAAGATCGCGTTGGCGCCGCCGGCCTGATCCAGCGCGGATCCGAGCTCGTCGAGCTCGACGAAGGCGTTCGGTGGGAAGGCCTGGCTGGGCGACAGCCCGAACCGCCCGATACCGGCATCCGGGAGGACCTCCCGGACGGTCGCGCGAATGGTCCCGAAGTCCCGGGTGTTCTCCTTGTTGCCGAGCAATGTGTCGTCCGGGACGTTGTCGCGGCTGCGGAAGTTCAGCAGGATCGTGTCTCCCGGCGCGGCTCCGAGCTGGCGACCCAGGGTTTCGTTGATGATCGCGGAGGGGAAGATCTGCCCTCGGGCACGGGCGAAGTCGAAGCTTTGCGGAAAGAAATCGACAAAGCGCGCGTCGATGCCGTGTACGTTCACGCGCGAGGCGCGTGCGCCGGTGTCCCCGTGCACGGCGCTGCCGGGCAGCAGGATGGCAGGGGCGACGCGTCGACCGGAGCTCTGCAGGCCCTGCGGGCCGGCAAGGCGATCGGCCAGATCCACGGGGAAGAACCGCTCCGCCACCAGCGCCTCGTCGATCGCGCCGAGGCGGTCGAGCGTCATGTCGCGCAAGCTGCCGCGTACGGAATCTCCCACGATCAGAGCGCCCGTCAGCACGGCCGTGTTGATCGCCGCCGCGAGCAGCACGGCAACGTTGACCCGCCAGAAGTGCGTCAGGCCGCGGAGCACAAGCCCTCCCGCAGCTCGAAGCGGCGCGGATAGCGCGATGCAAGCTCGAGGCTGTGGGTGACGATGATGAGCACGTTCTTCTCCAGCTCGTGCAGCTTGGCGAGCAGCTCGGCCACCGCGTTGGCATTGTCGACATCGAGGTTGCCGGTCGGCTCATCGCACAACAACAGGCCCGGACGGTTGATCAACGCCCGGGCGATCGCCACCCGTTGGCGCTCGCCGCCGGAAAGCTGTGCCGGTCGGTGGTCGAGGCGATGCTCGAGGCCGACCTCGATGAGAAGCTCGAGGGCGCGGTCGCGGCCACCGGGCGCACCCGCATAGGCCAACGTGGGAATCAGCACGTTCTCGAGGACCGAGTACTGGGGCAGCAGGTGGTGGTCTTGAAAGACAAAACCGACGGCGCGGTTGCGAAAGCGGGCGAGCTCGGGCTCGGAGAGGTGTGAGGGGTCCTGCTCGCCGATCGTTATCGAACCCGAGGTGGGACGGTCGAGCGTGCCCACAATGTGCAACAGTGTGCTCTTGCCCGAGCCTGACGGGCCGGTGATTGCCAGCGACTCTCCTGCCTGCATGGTAAAGGAGATGCCGCGAAGTACCTCCACGCGCCCGGCCTCACCGTCGTAGGCGCGTGTCACGTCCTTGACCTTCAGCGTCGCGCTCATCGCTGTTGTCCCACCGGGCCTCGCCGACTGTCGGGGACCGTCGCCCCGCTCGCTATCACTCCTCGATGTCGCCTTCCAGCGCCCGCGCGAACCAGTCCGGTATCTCGACGGGTTCGGGGCTGCGGTCGGCGTGGATAATGCAACACGCCGCCGTGGTCTTGCCCTCCGCCAGCAAGGTGTCACCGCGGCGGAACTCGAAACCGTACGTCATCGACTTTACACCGCGGCGGAGGATGCGCACGCGGATATCGATGACGTCGCCGAAGCGGGCCGGCGATTTGTAGTCGCAGGTGGCCGACACTCGGGGCCAGCTTATGCGCACGCCATCGACGGTTCGGTCGATGTGGGTCCCGCGAGAGCGCAGGAACTCGTGCTCCGCCGTTTCCATGTAGATGAAGAAGCGGGAAAAATGAACGATCCCGCCCATGTCGGTGTCGGAGTAATCGATGCGGCGCTGGTAGGTGAACTCTTTCATCGGGTGACCTGCGGCTCCGGTACGAACCGACGGTAGACTGCCAACGTCTGCTCGGCCATCGCGGCGTCGGAGAATCGTTCGCGAACGGCCTCGGCGCCGCGGCGCCCGAGCTCGTGGCGTCTGTCGGGGTCGTGCATCAACGACGCCAGTCCGTCAGCAAGGGAATCGACCGAGCCCGGCTCGCTGAGCAGTCCTCCGCCGGCTTCGATCATCTCGGGAAATGAACCGTGCGCCGGCTGCACCACCGGCACGCCGTTGGCCCACGCTTCGAGCACGAATAGGCCCTTCGGATCCCGGTAGGTCGTCGGCACGGAAAGGACGTCGATACCCTGCAGGAACCCGATCTTTTCGTCGCGGCTGACCTCCCCGGCGTAGTCGAACACGTCGTTGAAGCCCAGTTCCGCCACGCGCGCCTCCACCCCCGCGAAGTAGTCCCTGTCGCGCGGCCCCAGGTAGCCGGCGGCGCGTAGCCGCAAGCGTTCCTTGCCGTGCTCCGCGACCAACAAAGCGAACGCCTCCAGCAGCTCGTGCAGCCCCTTTTCAGGACATATCCGGGCCAGGTATCCAATGACGAACGGTCCCTCGTCCGCCGGCCGCGGCTCGCCCCGGTGTCCATCGAGCTTGATGCCGAGCCTCACGACATGGACCTTGTCCCGCTTCACTTCCAGGTACTCCGTCATGAAGTCAGCGTAGTACTCGCAGGTCGCCACCAGCCCGTCGACCGAACGAGCATGAGCCTGGAGCTGTTCGTGCACGCGGCTCTTGAAGGGCTCGGCAAGCTCGTCGAGGAATATGTCCTCGCCTTGCAGCGAGCACAGCACCGGGACGCCGAGCTCGCGCTTGAGGGGCCCCGAGAGGCCGAGAAACATCGAATTGGTGATGTGGACGATGTCCGGCTTGAACTCATCCCGCAGCCACGCGACCAGCTCCTCGAGCTCGCGACGCTGGTTGCCCGTCTCCCCCTTCGCCACCGAGAGTGTCATGTCGCCGAGCTGCGTAGCATCGATCGACACCCCGCGACCCGATACCCAGTCGAGCAACCGCGGGCGGTCGAGCAGCCAATGCAACGGCCGCGGAATACGGCGGAACAGCGCAGACTGCTGCTCCAGGTACACGTTCACGGCCCCGTAGAACACCCTGCCGATGCTGACGTCTTCCTCGTCGGTGCGTATCGGCGTGTACGTGGGCATCAGGGCGACGTCGTGACCCCGTGCCATCAGCGCCGCCGCCAGCGTGTTGTCGTGCAGGCAGCTACCGCAGTACATCCCTGCCGCTCCGGCGGTGATGTAGGCGATCTTCACGATGGAAAGAACCTCCGCAGCGTGGCCTTGTCCGGCGGGCTCGACAGGAGTGAACCGACGATCATGGCGGCGGCCGAGGCGACGACGATGACGGCCACGGGCATGATGCCGGTGCCGGCGACGGTGTAGTCGGGCCGTCCGAAGCCACGTGAGAAGAAGTAGGTCCACAACAAGACCACGGTAAGCACCGAGGCAAAACCCCCGACTCGCGTGCTACGGCGCCAGTAGAGCGCGGCGACGATCACCGGGAGCAGGCCGGCGAAGCCCGTGAACGACCAGGTGCCCATGGAAAAGATCGTCGTGCGTGTGACCAACGACAGCAGGTAGGTCGCCACGACGATCCCGGCGACGAACAGGCGCCCGCTGAGGATCTGTTGCCGGTCGCTCATCTTCTCGTGATAGCCGTAGTGCAGCACGATGTCCTTGGTGAACATCGTGCCCAGCGACAATACCTGGGAATCGAGTGATGACATCACGGCGGCAAAGACCCCGGCACCGAGCAGGCCGGCCAACAGGTCGGGGGCGTGGAGACGGATGAGCCGCACCATGACGGCGCTGCTTTCCGGGGCGGTGAGCCCCGGAAGGTCGGCGTTGCCGAGAACGCCGAGCAGCACGCTGGGGATCCATACGATGGCGATGCAGATCGGATACGCCACCACGGTCGTGCGGAAGTTGCGCAGCTTTCCGGCGGTGAGCCAGTGCATGAACAGGTGGGGAAACATGCCGGCCGAGAGCGGGATGAACGAGTAGGTGATGTACTTGACGGGACTGAAGTTGTCCCCCCGGGTCAGTAGCCCGGGATCGGTCTCGGCGACCCGCGCCAGAGCGGCGGACAGGCCGCCCATGGAGTTGGCGACGTAGACGAAGGTCACCGCCCCGAGGGTCATGAAGACGAGGGTCTGGAAGGTGTTAGCCCAGGCGGTTCCCCGCAGGCCGCCGTAGGTCACGTAGACCATCACCACCGTCGATATCAGCAGGCCGCCGACCCAGGTCGGCACGGTGCCTCCGGAGATGTCGGCCAACGTGATCCCGGCGCCCATCACGCCGATCAGCAAGTAGGGAATCAGCAGGGCGACGAGGCACACGAACAGCAGCAGACCGAGCCCGTCCGACTGCCAGCGATCGCGGATGAGCTGCACCTGTGTCGTATACCCGCAGCGTTTGCCGACCGCCCACGCTCGGGTGCCGATGAAGAAGAACACGGCCGGGACAACGATCGCCGAGCTCGACGCCATCAGGCCGAACACGCCGATGCCGGTCCTGTAGGACTCCCCAGAGGCACCCAGCAGGGCGAACGCTGTCATCTGGGTGCCGAACAGGGACATCAACAGGACAAACGGGCCGATGGTTCGCGTGGCGAGGAAGTAGTCTTCGCCCGTCCCGCGGAACAGCCGATGGCTGAGGGCGCCGACGGCGAGCACCGCCACCATGTAGAGGACAACGATCAGCAACGTCACGGCGCGGACGCGAGCTCGGCGGCGTCGCGTTGGTGACGGTCGTCACCGGTGGGTGGAGAGGTTTCGAGGCCGTCATCGAGCTGTGTGGGCCATGCGTATCGGACCGCCATCCAGTACACGACGGACACGGCGATCATCCACACCACGTGGTAAGTGACGCCAATTGGCAGCCCCAGCACGATGCGTCCGTCGTTCCAGTACCAGATGTCGGTGTGCAGGGCGTACAGGAGCACAAGCAGGCCGTAGACCACGGTTCTCATGGCGATGTCTCGCTCGGGGCGGTGCGCTGTCTCAGGCCGGGGCTCGTTCCACGTGGATGGGCTCGTAGTCCGGCAGCTCGCGGTACTCGTCCATGGCGCGCAGCAGGCCGCGGACGTCTCTCCGGTATACGTTGCCGATGAGCAGGTGTACGAGGTCCTCTTCTTGTTCCGGATACCGCTTGAGGAACTCGGCGATGCTGAAGTCGGGATCGTAGTATGCGTACACGAGCTTGCGCAGCGCATCGATGCCGGAAACGAGCTCGGGGCCGTGTCGGCCCAGACGCTCGGCGGAAAAATCGTTGGCGGCGAAGGCGTCGAGAATCGAGTCGGCTGCCATTTCGCCGCCCTTGAGCGCCAAGAACACACCGGACGAGTAAATCGGATCGATGAACCCGAAGGCGTCTCCCGCAAGGACCCACCCATTGCCGGCGATTCGCCGGCTGGCGTATGAGAAATCCTTCAGCACGCGGATCTCGTGTTCTTGCTCCGCCCCGGCGATCCGCTCCTGCAAGGGCTTGCAGCGGGCGACCTCCTCTGCGAAGACGACCGCGGGGTCCTTCGAGCGCCCCTTCACCAGGTAGTCGAGCTTGCCGACAACACCGACGCTGACCACATCGTCGGGCTGCGGGATGTACCAGAACCACGATTGCTCCGTCTCCGTGTGCATGATCAAGGTGGCGCCCTCATCGATGCCTTCGTCGCGAGCGGCGCCGCGGAACCGAGTGAAGAAGGCGCAGTGCTGCAAGTTAGGATCGGTGCGCCGCAGCTTGAGCTTCTTGGCCAGTAGTGCGCTTTGCCCGGTTGCGTCGACCACCACCTTGGCGCCGATATCGCGCTTGCTGCCGTCCCTGAACTCGGCGCGGATGCCGGTGGCGGTGTCCCCCTCGAACAGCACCTCGTGGACACGCACTTGCTCGAACACGTCGGCGCCCTTGGCGGCCGCGTTCCGCAGCATCATGTGGTCGAAGTCGAGACGCTTGACCTGCCACGTCTGCGCACTCTCGCCGGGCTCCACCGCCGAGAAGTAGTAAGGCGCCGAGGCCCGGCCGGCCCTGCCGAAAAACTGCACGCTGTGCTTTTCGGGAAAACCGCTGCACTTCATCTGGTCCAGGATGCCGAGGCGCTCGAGCGTCCAGTAGGTCGCCGGCATCAACGATTCGCCGAGGCGGAAGCGGGGGAACTTCTCACGGTCGACGAGCAGCACCTTGCGATCGGCCTCGGCAACAAGCGCGGCCGTCGAGGAACCGGCGGGGCCGCCGCCGACGACGATCACGTCATACTCGGAATCGGGATACATCGTCCTGACCTCGTTGGTATTCAGCGCCTGAACGTGACGCCGAAGTACACGGTGATGGGATCGGCCGGAGTAATCGAGTTGTCGCCGAAGCCCCGCCGGTCGTACTCACGGTTGGTGAGGTTCTTGACGTTGACCTCGAGCAGTAAGTCGCGAAGGGCATAGCTCACCATGGCGTCGACGGTGAGCACGCCGTCGATGACGAAGTCGTTGTCCTCGGCGATGAACTGATCGCTGACATAGCGCGCCCCGCCGCCGACGACGAGAGCGTTGGCGATGTCCTGGCTCACCCAGGCGTTGAGAATATGCCGCGGTGCGAATGCCGGTCGATTGCCGCTGCGGTCGATGGTGTCGAACACCGGACGAAAGAAGTCGTCCACGCCGACGATGATTCGCTCGGAGAACTCCGTAAGAACGGCATCGTTGTAGGCGTAGGAGCCGGCAAACCGCAGGCCCCCCGTGGCCTCGGCGATAAGCTCGGCTTCGAAGCCGCGCGAGCGTTGGCTGCCGACCTGTTGGGTAACGCCGTTGGCGTCCGGAATGCCGATGTTGGTGCGCTCGAGCTGGTACACCGCAAACGTGGCGCGCGCGCGTCGGTCGAGGAACTCCTGTTTGAAGCCGAGCTCTATCTGCTCGCCCTCTTCCGGCTTGATCTCTCCGGTCTGCACGCGCGGCGCCGGGGGGGCGAAGGACTGCGAGTAGTTGGCGTACACGGAGCTGTTCTCGCCGGCGATGAACACCGCGCCGAGCATCGGACTGGCCTTGGTGTCGGTGCGCGATACGTCGGTGAGCGCGTCGTTGAAATCGATGACGTCCAGCCGCACCCCGGCGAGCACCTGGAAGCGGTCGTGCAGCGCGATCTGGTCGATGGCATAGGGGGCGGCGATGACAGCGCGCGAATTGCCGGCCTGGCCGAACTGTGGAAGCAGCACCGGAGGGCCGGGTGTCGGGACACCGGGATCGTCAAGGGGCACATCGGGTAGGAAGCCGATGTCGAGGGTGAACGTATCCGCCTGCCGCCCGAGCTCGAAGCCCACCATCAGATTGTGGCCGATCGGGCCCGTGTCGCCGTTGAACACCAG
>CBDUAS010000113.1:0-8526 GCA_965365185.1 uncultured bacterium
GGCCGGCCGGTCTCGGCCTCGAAGCGGGCGATCGACGCCTTGCCGTAGCCGAAGTCCAGGCCGTCGAAGCGCGAGCCGGGCACGATCGGCAGCGTCAGGGGGTGCCGGATGAAGTCCAGGTGCAGGCCGTCGAGTCCGGGCGCCGCCTTCACCAGGTCGTCGACCGTCTGCTCCAGGTACTCGATCACGCCGGGCGTGGCCGGGTCCAGGTAGAGCCCGGGCGTGCCCTTCCAGAAGGAGGTGAAGGCCAGCGCCCGGCCGTCCGGGGACCACGCGGGCTTCAGGGAGATCGAGCCCAGGCGCGTCACCTGCTTCGTCCCGTACCCGTCGTAGTCCATGACGTAGATCTCTTTCGGGCCACGACGCTCCGAGACATATGCGATCTTGGTGGCGGCAACGCCGGGAATGCCGGTGTAGTAGAGGACGGCCTCGTCGTTGAACAGGTGCGCCAGCCGCCGCAGCCTGGGATTCGAGGCATTCGCCTCGGCGATCGGCACGCGGCCGGAATGGCGCTTGCCGATGATCTGGCCGCCGCTCTGCACGTCATACAGCCGGTACTCGACGATGATGTCGTCGGCCGAGCGGCGCACGAAGCCGCGGATCAGTGCCTCGGCGCCGCTGCGGCGCCAGGCGTCGAAGTCGGGGGGGCCGTCGCCGCTTTGCAGCGACGGATAGAGCTCGGGATCGACGATATCGAAGACCATCGAGTGATCGAGGTCCTGCTGCAGCACGTCGTGCAGAATGGTCGCTTCGCCCTCGGCTCCGGGAACGATCGAAAACGCCGGCACCGCGATGGTGATCGCCTGATCGAATCGTCCTCGCAGCTCCAGGTTGATCTCCTGATCCTGAGTCGGCAGGAGAGCGGCCGGAGGGCGGACCCCCTCCGCTGCGGGAAGCTCCGAGCTCACCGCTGTCGCTGCGGCCGGCGCCACAGCGGTCGTCGAGATGCCGATCAGCGCGGCAACCAGGGCGATGAAAGACGGCAGGGCAAAGCCGCCGCAACGCCGCGAGCGGCGGCGCCGAGCGACCGGTGTTCGTTGGTGTCGGGGTTGCATGGGGCGTCTCACTGTCGGAATGCCAGGTTGATGGCGAGCGTATCGCCGCGGTAGGCCTGCGGTAGGGGCGGGAAGGGTTGCCCTGCTTGCACCGCGCGCACGGCGGCCGTGTCATAGCGCCGGTCGCCGCTGGTAGAGCGTAGGTCCGGCGCGACGATGAACTGCCCGGCTCTGCTGACGCGGAAGTGCACGACGGCGACCATCTCACGGGAGCCGGCGGGCCGCGGCGGTTGCTCCCACTTGTTGGAGATGTTGCTCAGCACGCGCTTGATCCAGAAGTCGAGGTAGCCGAGATCCTGCTGGCTGAGCTCCTCGCCGAACGTCATCCCGACGAGACCCCGCTCGGCCTGCTGGGTGATCTCCTGCGGCTGTTGCGCGGTCTGCTGCCGGGTGGCCTCCTGGGGCGCGCGTCGCCGCTCCTCCTCCTCGCGTTCCGCCTGCTCGCGCCGGCGACGCGCTTCCTCGGCGGCCTCGCGCCGAGCTTCTTCCTCCTCGCGGCGTCTGCGCTCCTCCTCGCGGCGGCGGGCCTCGTCTTCCTCTTCCTTGCGGCGCTGCGCCTCGAGGTCCTCCGGCACATCCTCGGGCGGGGGAGGCTCCAACTCCTCCGGCTCGGGGATCTCCGCTACGTCTTCGACCGGCGCCGGGGCGGGGTCGGGCGTGGGTGTGGGCTGCAGTTGCACCAGGTTGACCGGCGTGAAGTCGAGGATCACGGGTTCGGGGATGAACACCGGTCCGACGAGGATCGCCAGCGTCATCGCGGTGTGCAGCGCCGTCGACGTGATCATCGCGGAGCGGAAGCGCAGCTCCTGTTGCTGCCGGTCGTCGATCACCCGGTAGACCTGATCGGCGTGCAACGAATCGATGGTGCTCATGTCAGCGGGAGCCCGGGGGGCGTCGTTCGGTCACCAGGTTCACGGCCTCGAGCCCGGCGCCGACGACCGCATCCATCACCTCCATGATGCGGCCGTAAGGAACCGTCTTGTCTCCCTGGATGTAGACGCTCTGGCCGATCTCCACCAGCGGCACCAGCCGTGTCTCGAGCTCGTCGAGCGCCAGCGGTTCGGGATCGTCGTTCATGAACAGGGTGCCTTCGGCGTCGACGGTGAGAAACACGTTGCCGCTCGGCAGCTTGTTCATCGGGCGCGTTTGCGGCAGATCGACGCTGGCTCCCTGCACCAACATCGGTGCGGTGATCATGAAGATGATCAGCAGCACCAGGGCGACGTCGACGAGCGGCGTGATGTTGAGCTCCGAAAGCCCGTCCTCGTCGTCGTGGAACCAACCGAATTCCATGTCCGCTAGTCCTTGGTGGGGAAATTGCGCTCGATCAGGGCGAGGAACTCGAGGGCGAAATCCTCCATCCGCGCGGCGAGCCCGCGGATGCGCGTCTGCAGGTAGTTATATGCAACCACCGCGGGAATGGCGGCAGCAAGGCCGGCGGCGGTGGTGGTCGGCGCGGCGCTGATGCCCGGGGCGACCACGGCGATGTCGGCAGAGCCGTAGCTGCCGATGGCCGAGAACGAGTCCATGATTCCCCAGACGGTGCCGAACAGGCCGATGAACGGGCACACCGCCGCCGTCGTGGCCAGAAACATCATCATTCGTCGCAATCGACCCCTCTCACCGCGCGCCGCCCGTTGGAGGGCACGTTCCAGGGGAGAGAGCTGGATCGGGCCCTTCTGCCCGCCGCTGCCCTGGCCACCGTCCATCTGGGTGGCGAGCTCGGCGTAGGCCGCCAGGAACATGCCGGACAGCGGGCTGGTCTCGAGCTCCTGCGCCGCCGACTTCGCCTGGGAGAACTTGGCGGAGTTGCGGAATGCCTCCAGGAACTCGTCCGATTGGCGGTCGGCCTTGCGGAACAGCATGACCCGGTCGAGGATCACCGACCACGAGATCACCGAGAACACGGCGAGAATGAACAGCAGCGACCAGGCCATCAACCCGGCGCCCCGTACCAGGTCGATCATCCCGGTGCCTTGCAGTACGAGCAAAGCGTCCAATTCGGGACTCTGTCTACTCCAGGGGGATATGGGGAAAACGCGAACGAACAGCCCGTCGGCCACGTGCCAAGGTGCCTGCGGTCACCCGTGAACGCAATTGCACACCTGCCACCACCCGGCGCCAAACTAGCATGCAGGGCCGCCTCTGTAAATGAGTGCGTGCCACCGTCCGGGCCCGGTTGCCCGAAAGGCGGCTGCCATGGCCGTCCCAACAGGGTGGAAGCCGGGTTGACCGCCGCAGGTGGAGGCGCATACTGATCGCTGACCATGCTCGCCTACCTGCGCATCAAGAACCTGGCGGTCGTCGACGACGTGGCCCTGGAGCTGTCGCCGGGCCTCACCGTGTTCACCGGTGAGACGGGTGCCGGCAAATCGATGATTCTCGGGGGGCTCGGCCTGGTGCTCGGCGAGCGGGCCGCGCTCGATCGGGTACGTGCCGGCGCCGACCGCGCCGTCGTCGAGGCCGCATTCACGGCGCCGCGCGATCCGGTGCTTGTCGACGAGCTCGCCGAAGCCGGCCTCACTGCCGAGGACGGCTCCATCGTGGTGAGGCGTGTCATCACGGCGTCCGGCAGTCGCGCCTACGTCAACGATCAGCTCGTCAGCCTGCAGAAGCTCAAGAAGCTCGGAGATCGTCTCGTCGATCTGCACGGCCAGCACGAGCATCAGTCGCTGCTGGCCGCGGCCGCCCATCGCGATCTGCTCGATCGTTTCGCCGGTGCCGCGGAGTTGCGGCGCAAAGTAGCCGACACGTTCGATCGTGCGGTGAACGTCATCGCCCGCCTCGACGAGCTGGCGCTGGCGGACCGCGACCGGGCGCAGCGCCTCGATCTGCTGCGCTTCCAGGTGAACGAGATCGATGCCGCCAACCTGCGGCCGGGGGAGCTGGAGATTCTCGACGAGGAGCGCCGACGCCTGGCCAACGCCGAGGATCTGATGCAGACGGCCGGCGAAGCGGTCGAGGCGCTGTACGAGTCGGAACGCTCCGCGGCGGCGCTGCTGGCCCTGGCGCAACGGTGCATCGAGCGGCTGCGCGAGCTCGATCCTGCCGCCCCGGACGAGACGGAGGCAATCGGCGGCGCCCGCTTCGCCGCGGAAGAGTCGGCGCGCGGGCTGCAGCGCTATCTCGATAACCTGAAGGTCGAGCCGGCGAGGTTGGCCGAAGTGGAAGAGCGGCTGTCGCTGCTGTACGGGTTACAGCGGAAGTACGGCGACGACGTGACCGCCATCATCGAGCACGGCGAGAGAGCGCGCGCCGAGCTGGAAGGCCTCGAGCGATACGACGAGCAGCTCGAGGAGCTCCGCGGTGAGCTGCGGGCGGCACTCGATGCGTATGCCGGGGCCGCGGACGACCTTGGTGCCCTTCGCCGGAAGGCCGCGGGCGAGATCGAGCGGCAGGTGGTTCAGGAGCTGGCCGGGTTGGGCATGGATGGGGCGTTGTTCGAGGCAACCGTGCAGCCGCGGCGAAGCCAGGGACCGGCCGGTTTGCCCCGGGGTGCGGGCCGCCGAGGCGCCGACCGCATCGAGTTCGTGCTCGCTGCCAATCCGGGAGAGAAGCCCGGCTCGCTCTCGAAGGTGGCCTCCGGTGGGGAGCTGTCGCGCGTCATGTTGGCGCTCAAGCTGACCGCAGGCGAGGACGATCCGCTCGAAACGATGGTCTTCGACGAGGTCGACGCCGGCATTGGCGGCGGTCGCGTCGCCGAACGACTGGCGCAGAGGCTGGCCCTTCTGGGGCGCACTCACCAGGTCCTGGTGGTCACTCATCTGCCGCAGGTGGCGGCTTACGCCGACGTGCACGTGGCGATTCACAAGTCGGAGACGGGTGATGGCCGGGTAGAAGTGACGGCGCGGACGCTGGACGAAGGCGAGCAGGTAGAAGAATTAGCGCGTATGCTTGGGGGCCTCGAAGTCACCGAAGCCACCCGGGAGAACGCCCGCGAGATGCTGACCAGGAGAAAAGATGTCTGAGCCGCAAATCGGCGTGATCGGAGGCAGCGGCCTCTACGAGATGGAGGCCCTTACCGATCGCCAGGAGGTCGAGGTTGCCACGCCCTTCGGGGACCCGTCGGATGCATTCATCACCGGGACGCTCGAGGGAAGAAAGGTCTGCTTTCTGTCCCGTCACGGACGCGGTCACAAATTCAGCCCTTCGGAGGTTCCGTATCGCGCCAACATCTACGGCATGAAGAGCCTCGGCGTCGAGGCCATCTCCTCCGCCAGTGCGGTCGGTAGCCTGCGGGAGGACATCGAACCGCTGCACGTGGTCATCCCGAGCCAGTTCTTCGATCGTACGCGCGGGCGAATCGCTACCTTCTTTCGCGACGGCGTCGTCGCCCACGTGACCTTCGACGAGCCGCTGTGTCCGGACCTGCGAGAGGTTCTCGCCGCCGCGACCCAGCAAGCAGGCTGCACGCACCACATGGGCGGCACCTACGTGTGTATGGAAGGGCCGCAGTTCTCGACCCGGGCCGAGAGCGAGCTGTATCGCTCCTGGGGATTGGACGTCATCGGCATGACCAATCTCACCGAGGCCAAGCTCGCCCGCGAGGCGGGTATTTGCTACACCACCTTGGCGATGGTGACCGACTACGACTGTTGGCACCCGGAGCACGACGCGGTGACCGCAGACATGATCATCGCCAACTTGATGCAGAACGTGCGCGACGCCCAGAACATCGTCCGCCATGCGATCGCCGGGTTCGCAAACGAACGCACCTGCGGCTGCCGCAATGCCCTGCGCAACGCCGTCCTGACCAGCCCTGAGGCCATTCCTCGCGAGGCACGCGAGCGGCTCGCGTTGCTCCTCGATCCGATCTTCGGGAAGGAAAGTGACCAATGAGCATTGTCGTTGTCGGATCCGTCGCCTTCGACACGGTGAAGACGCCATACGGTGAGGTCGAGGACGCGCTCGGTGGTGCCGCCACGTATTTCGCGCTGGCCGCCTCGTATTTCTGCCCCGTCAGCGTGGTTGCCGTCGTGGGTGAGGATTTTGCCGATGAGCACATGGGATTGCTCGAACGCCACGGCGTGGACACCAGCGGCATCGAGCGCAAGCCCGGGCGGAGCTTCCGCTGGGGCGGCGAGTACTCGTGGAACCTCAACCAGCGGAAGACGACCTTCACCGAGCTGAACGTCTTCGAGACCTTCGAACCCAAGCTGCCCGCGGCCTATCGAGAAACGCCGTTCGTGTTTCTTGCCAACATTGATCCGGATCTGCAGATGTCGGTGCTCGATCAGGTCGAGTCGCCCGAGCTGGTTGCCTGCGACACCATGAATTACTGGATCGAGGGGAAGCCGGATCGGCTGCTGGAGCTGTTGCAGGATGTCGACGTGCTGGTCATCAACGACGACGAGGCGCGTGAGATGGCCGGTTCGTACAACCTGGTGGAAGCGGCGACGACGATTCGCGACCGCGGCCCCTCGGCGCTGATCATCAAGCGCGGCGAACACGGCGTGCTGTCGTTTTTCGGCGACGAGATGTTCTCCGCCCCGGGATTCCCGCTGGAAAAGGTGGCCGATCCTACCGGCGCCGGCGACACCTTTGCCGGCGGCTTCTTCGGCTACCTTGCCAAGCATGGCGAGCACCACCCCGCCGCCCTGCGTCGCGCCGTCATTGCCGGGAGTGTCATGGCCTCGTTCTGTGTGGAGGAGTTCAGCCTCGACGGGCTCGTCGATCTCGACGAGGAACGCATCGGGCACCGCTACCGCGCCTTTCAACTGCTCACCGATTTCGGCGATCTCTAGTGCTTCTCGCCATCGACGTCGGCAACACGCAGACCCTCATGGGTGTGTACACCGGTGATGAGCTGCGCTTCCACTGGCGACTTTCGACCGACCGCGCCCGCACGGTCGACGAGTTCGGCATCCTGACGCGCACGTTGTTCAGCCTGGACGGCCTGGAGGCGAACGACGTCGACCGCATCGTCGTCTCCTCCGTGGTGCCGCCGCTCGACAACGCGCTGGAGCGTCTGGGCACCGGCTACTTCAACGTCGAGCCCCTGTTCGTCACCCCCTCGCTGGTGCACGACATGCCGGTGCTGTACGAGCCGGTGACCGACGTCGGCTCGGATCGCATCGTCAACGCCCTGGCGGCGCGGGAGCTCTACGGCAAGCCGGCGATCGTCGTCGACTTCGGCACGGCGACGACCTTCGACGTGATCGACGCCGACGGCGCCTACATGGGCGGCACGATCTCTCCGGGCATCGGCATTTCGGCCGACGCGCTGACCCGGAGAGCGGCGCGGTTGCCGCGCGTCGACATCGCCCGACCGGCGACGGCGATCGGTCGCAACACGGTTGCCAGCATGCAGGCAGGTATCTTCTTCGGCTACGTCGACATGGTCAGCGGGCTCGTCGCCCGGTTGGCGGAAGAGCTCGGAACGACGCCGGTCATTGTGGCTACCGGCGGCTGGGCCGAGAGCATCGCGGCCGAATGTCCCCGTATCGGTCATGTCGATCCGCTGTTGACGCTCAGCGGGCTGCGCTTGATCGATCGACGCTACGGGGGATGATCGGCGGGGCGCGGGGCAGCCCCCGGTGTGTTGTGTAGGAAACGGCTGGTTCCGCCGCTGCGCACCGACGATCGCAACAAACAGAAACGGCGCGGCTCACGCCGCGCCGTAATCGCTTCAAGAATGGTCAGGGAGTCAGTTGACGGCGTCCTTGAGCGCCTCTCCCGCGGTGAACTTCGGCACCTGCTTGGCGCTGATGTGAATCGTCTCGCCGGTCTGCGGGTTACGGCCGGTACGGGCCTTGCGATTCGACACCGCGAACGTACCGAAGCCGACGAGCGTGACCTTGCCGCCGCTCTTCAGCGAGGCCGTGATGCCGTCGAGCAGGGAGTCGAGCGCGGCAGCGGCCGCCGTCTTGGTGATGTCGGCATCGCTCGCCATCTTGTCTATCAAATCAGCCTTGTTCATCTACGGGGATGGCCTCCTGGCTTGGGATGTGCAGTTCGCTGCAATGTGCCCATGGGGCGACTTTATAGCAACGGTTTTCGGCAAGTGTCAAGGGAGCGATCCGGTCGAAGCGGCTCTGGGGGCCCCATGGCGCGGAACGGAACGGCGAAGTGGTCGTGAAGCCGGGCGGCCCCTATAATCGGAGCACCACCCGCTGCGGCGCCCCGAGCGTTCCTCCACAACGGCGTCCCCAACCCCCGCCGCGAAAGCACCCAGATGACCCAAACACCCACGCTGCAAGCCATGCGAGCGACGCGACGCGCCGTCGCCCGGATCCGTTCCTACGGCCTCGACGGCCCGCGGCCCATCGACGAGCTCGAGGCCCTCGACGAGCTCGGCGATGAGGTCGACGCCGCGCTCGAGGTCGCGCTCCGGGACGCCGGGGCCGACGATCTTCCGGCCGCCATCCATCTGGTGACGTTGATGCGGCGTGCGCGACTCGTGGACACGGTGCGGCAGCTCGCCTTCGAGCAGCCGACGGGTCTGGAGGCCAAGCGCGAGGCGGTGGAGGCT
>CBDUAS010000114.1:0-8501 GCA_965365185.1 uncultured bacterium
GGTTGCTCGAGCGCTGCCTGCGCAAGAAAGCGACGCGGCGGCTGCGCGACATCGGCGATGCCCGCATCGAGCTGGAAGAGGTGAAGGCGGGCCGCGAGGAACCGACACGCTCGGGGTCGATCGAGCAGGTCGCGGGCGGGCCGTCGACGCGCACGTCGCCGTGGCGAGCGACGGTGCTGCCGAGCGTTGCTACCGCCGTGCTTGCGGGCCTGCTGGTCGGCGCCCTCATCTGGAACCTGCGTGCTCCGGCCCCTGGGCGCGTGCAGCGATTCACGGTCCGACCTGCCGAATGGTCGCTCACCAACGCGAACATCGATTTCGCCCTCTCGTCCGATGGGCGGCACCTGGTGTACATGGGGCCGAATCGCCGTGCGCTGTACCTCCGCGCGATGGACAGTCTCGAGGCCATTCCGCTGCGCGGCACGAGCTCTTCCTACGGGGCGTTCTTCTCGCCGGCGGGAGAATGGGTCGGGTTCTGGAACAACAACAGGAAGGAGCTGCAGAAGGTCAGCATCGACGGCGGATCTCCCGTTTCTCTGGCGAGATTCCCGGCCGGCTATGGAGGTGACGTCGATGGAAGCGCTGACCTGCGAGGCGCCACCTGGTTGACCGACGACACCATCATCTTCGCCCTCGAGAACCACACCGAAGCGGGCGACGGCACCGGCCTGCTCCGCGTCTCTGCGGCCGGTGGCGCCGAGGCGGAGGAGATCACCACCATCGACCGCGACGGCGGAGAGCTCGACCACTGGTGGCCCGAGGCGCTGCCGGGTGGCCGCGCCGTGCTATTCGCCGTTACGAGCTCGCTCGATGGGCAGACGGGGCAAATCGTGGCGCAGGATCTGGAGACGGGCGAGCGCACGACGGTCGTCCGCGAAGGAAGCCAACCACGCTATCTGTCGAGCGGCCACATCCTTTACGCGCTCGGTGGCACGCTGCGCGCCGTGGCCTTCGATCCTGACACGCTCCAGACCACGGGCAGCTCGTTCGTCGTCCTCGAGGGCGTGCGATCCAAGTACAGCGGCGCGGCCGATTTTGCCGTCACCAGCGATGGAACGCTCGTCTACATGCCGGGCGATCCGGGTATCAGGGAGAGCCGTACCGTTGAGCGGCGCCAGCTCGTCTGGGTCGATCGCCGCGGCAGCGCGACTCCGGTCGGTACGGAGATCGGCGCCTACGTAGGGCCGCGCCTGTCACCCGATGGCAACCGCATCGCCGTCGGCACGGACAATCAGATCTGGATCTACGACATTCCCACAGATTCGATGCAGCTCCTGGCGGCATCGAACGACGTCTTGGCGAAGCCGTTGTGGTCCCCCGAGGGCGACCGCGTCGTATTCCTCAAAGGGCGTTCGCCTGCGGACACCGACATCGCTTGGGCTCGCTCCGACTTCAGCGGCGGCATCGACATCCTGCTGGATCGTGATAGCGCCGTCATCCCCAACTCGTTCTCTCCCGCTGGCGATCTCGTGTTCAGCGAGCAGAACGCCGACGGCAGCCACGACCTGATGCTCCTGCGCCCCGACGGCGAGGTCATCCCCCTGGTGCAAACGCCGGCGAACGAAGGCTTTGCCCAGGTCTCGCCGGATGGCGAATGGCTGGCATATGTTTCGGAAGTGTCGGGGACCCGCGAGGTCTACGTCCAGCCCTTCCCCGAGGGCGGCGAACGCACCATCGTATCGAACGGCGGGGGGCTCGTGCCGGTGTGGAGCCGCAGCGGCGAAGAGATCTTCTACCGCCGCCAGACGACCTACATTGCCGCTTCCTACAGCACCGAGACGGGCTTCTCGCTCATTCCGCCGCGGAACGAGCTGTTCGAGAACCCGGCCTATCCGACCTGGGGGATGATGCTCGGCCTGGGCCGGTACCTGGCCACCTTCGACGTGGATGATTCAGGCCGCTTTCTCATGGTGATGGACGTCGAGGAAGGGGGCAGCGAGGCCTACCCCTACCAGTTCAACTTCGTGCTCGACTGGTTCGAGGAGTTCCTTCCCCTGGCTGCACGCGAACGTTGAGCGAGGTCGGACTCGAGCGGCGGCGCCAATGACTTTCGAACGCGGCTGAAGAGAACCACCTCGTAAGAAACGCCGGGCCTGCGTTACTCATCCGACACGACGCGAGGTCGGCGCGCCGTGTGGTTCGAGTCCTGTCCTCGGGGCATCCGGGCTGACGCGGGGGACCTCTCTGTCCTCGTGCGCCGCTCCGGACGCTCCCGCTCACCCGAACACGGAGCGCGTCGATGACACGTCGTCCCCGTAGCGGTTTTCTGCTGTTCGTCCTCGGTCTCGTTTGCGCCGCCTCCTCGGCCTTCGCCCTGCAGCAACCACAGGTGGTCTCCATCAGCGCGGTCAACGTGCCGTTGGAGTCGCTCGCGGCATCGGCCGTTGATGCGCGCAACGCCCCGCCGACGCCGCCGTCGGCCACCGACGAAGTCAACAACTTCGATCTGGCAGAGGCCATGCTGCGAACGCAGGCCGCGGCTGCTCCGCTGGCGGCGGATCCCTTGCTGCAGGCGTTCGCGCCGTCGGCGCCGACGAACCTGCTGACGCAGTTCGATGGGTCCGACAACGTCGACAACGGCATGAACGTGACCCCGCCGGACACCAACGGCGACGTCAGCTCCGACGCCGTCGACCGCTACGTGCAGATGATCAACATCGTGACCACCGTGTTCGACAAGAGCGGCACCGAGCTCGGCGGTGGGGCGTTTCCGAGCAACGCGTTTTGGCAAGGTTTCGGCGGGCTGTGCGAGACGAACAACAACGGCGACCCGATCGTCATTTACGACGAAGCGGCCGGTCGCTGGCTGGTGAGCCAGTTCGCCTGGGCCAGCACCAGCTCGCCGCCGTGGTTGCAGTGCATCGCCATCTCGCAGACCTCAGATCCGCTGGGTGCGTACAATCGCTACGCCTACGATTTCGCCGCGGTCGGATTCAACGACTACCCGAAGTTCGGCATCACCACCGATGCCATCACGATGATGGCGAACCTGTTCACCCCGGGCTTCGCCGGCACCTTCATCGGCACCGCGGACAAGCAGTGCATGTACGCTGGCGGCGCCCTGTGCTCGCTCGTCGGCGCCAACTTGGGGCCGGGCGAGTTCGGCTTTCTTCCCGCCGACCTCGACGATCCGGCAGGAAGCGCGGGCTTCGTGCCGGCGCTGTTCGGCACGGCAATGTCGGCGAACGGATCGTTCGACGTGTGGGAGATCGACCCGGACTTCGTCACCCCGGCGAACTCGACGATCACACGTATCTCTCGGGTCCCGATCGCCGCATTCGACTCCGATATCTGCCCTAACTTCCGCGAGCGCTGCGTGCCGCATCCGGGCGGCGGTGACGACCTCGAGACCCTTTCGGGCCGCCTGATGCACCGGCTGCAGATTCGCGACTTCGGCTCGCACCTGGCGATGGTCACAGCGCACACGATCGACGTGGACGCCGCGCCGGCCGGCACCGCCGGCCGCTCCGGCATCCGCTGGTACGAGCTCAACAGCTTCGACGGTGGGGCGAGCGGGAGCCTGCGGCAGCAGGGCACCCACGGACCGGCCGACAGCCTGCACCGCTGGATGCCCAGTATCGCGATGAACGCGGCGGGCGACATCGGCATCGGCTTCATGGTCTCGGATGCCACGACGCCGCCAGAGATTCGCGTCACGGGGCAAACCAGCGCCAACGGCGGCAGCGGAGCGTTCGACGGCACGGAGGCAATGTGCCGCGCCGGCGTTAACGGCGCCGATTGGACGGGCCGCGCGGGCGACTACGGAGCCACCGGCGTCGATCCCGACCGGGATACCTTCTGGCACACGAACGAGTTCGGTGCCCGCAACGTGTTTCGCGGCTGGGGTACCGCCGTTTGCGAGTTCGAGCTCACTGCCGGGCCTCCGCCGCCGCCCCCGCCGCCCGGCGGAGATGCGGACAACGACGGCGTGCCGGACACGACCGACCTGTGCCCGAACACGGTGATCCCGGAGGGCGTGCCGACCAACAGCCTGGGCAACAACCGCTGGGCCCTGGTCGACGGCGACTTGAACTTCGACACGCGCACGCCGCGCAACAGGCCGCCGTCGGGCAGCTACAACACGACGCAGACCGGGGGCTGCTCGTGTGAGCAGATCCTCGTCGAGGTGGGCGGCGGCAACGGAGAGTTCAGGAACGGTTGCACCACCAGGACGATGGATTCCTGGGTCGGCTCGGTATCCGGGAGCGGGGTGTCGCAAGACTGACGCGCGCCGTTCCATAACGACAGAAACCGGCCCCTGCCGCCACCGCTGTCTTGCGACTAGAATGCGGTGGACGCTTCCCCGTGCTCGCAACCGGTGGGGCCCGTATGGAAAGCCTGCGTCAAGACATTACGTTCGCCCTGCGGATGCTGCTCAAGAACCGCGCCGTGACGCTGGCGGCGGCCCTCTCGCTGGCTCTCGGTATCGGTGCCAACACGGCGATCTTCACCTTCGTGCAGGGCGTCTTCTACCCGCCGCTGCCTGTGGAGGCGCCCGAGGCACTGGTCAGCCTGTACACGGATGATCCGCGCAACCCGGGTTTTCACGCCAACTCGTACACCAACTACGAGGACCTGCGAGATCGCAACGAGGTGTTCTCGGGCCTGCTGACCTACCGGCACATCTTCGTCAGCTTCCGCGACGGGGAATCCGCCGGCGAGCAGGTCTTCGCCGAGCTCGTCAGCGGCAACTACTTCGACACGCTCGGTCTGACGGCCGCGGCCGGGAGGACATTTCGACCGGACGAAGACCGGACGCCGGGAACCCACCCGGTCGCCGTGGTCGGCCACGGCTTCTGGCAACGACGGTACGGTGGCGACCCGGCGGTGGTCGGTCGCACCGTCTACATCAACCGGTATCCGTTCACCGTCATCGGCGTGGCACCCGAAGGGTTCACCGGCCTGGAGCTCGGCCTCGACTTCGACATCTACGTGCCCGCGATGATGTACCAGCAGGTGCTGGCCGAGGTCTTCTGGCACGAAAGCCGCAGGGCCCTGGCCTACTTCGTGGTGGGGCGTCTGCAGCCCGGCGTTTCCCTGCAACAGGCCGACCAGGAGCTCGACGCTATCGCCGCGCAGCTCGAGGAGGAGTTCCCCGAGGTCAACGAGGGGCGGCGTGTCACGCTCGTGCCGACGCTGGAGGCACGCATCAACCCGAATGTGCGCGACGTTTTTTCCCAGTCGCTCGGCATGATGTCGGTCATCGTCGGCATGGTGCTGCTGGTGGCCTGTGCAAACGTGGCCAATCTCCTCCTCTCGCGCGCCGAGGGTAGACGGCGCGAGATCGCCGTTCGGTTGGCGCTGGGTGCGAAGCGTCTCCGCCTGATCCGACAGTTGCTCACCGAGAGCGTCCTGCTTGCCGCGCTCGGCGGCCTGCTCGGGCTCGTGGTCGCCCGCGGGACCACCGTCCTGTTGATCTCTTCCTTTCCCGAGACCCCGTTCCCCATCGTTCTGGACTTCGGCCTCGACAGCACAGTCCTGGCCTTCGCGTTCTTGCTCTCGATTGTCACCGGGGTGATCTGCGGTCTGGTGCCGGCGTTGCAGTCATCGCGGTCAGACGTCGTGCCGGCGCTCAAGACGGAAGGACAGCTCGGCAGGGCGGCGGGCCGGCGCTTTGGTGTGCGCAACCTGCTCGTCGTCGCCCAGGTGGCGGTTTCGTTGATGCTGCTGATCGCCGCGGGCCTGTTCATCCGTAGCGTGCAGAACGCCCAGAACATCGATCCCGGCTTCGACGTCAACAACGCGCTGGTGATGGCGCTCGACGTCGGCCTGGAGGGCTACTCGCCCGAGGAGGGGAGGCTGTTCTATCGCGACCTGGTCGAGCGGGTGAGCGCTCTGCCCGGCGTGCGCACCGCGACCGTAGCCCAGAGTCTGCCGTTGGCGTTTGGAACGATCTCGCGGACGACGTTCATCGAGGGGCAGGAAACCGGCGAAGAGGACGGACTCTTGATCCAGTGCGGCAGCGTCGGGCTCGGCTACTTCGACAACATGGCGATTCCCATCGTGCAGGGACGCGATTTCAGCGGGTTCGATACCGAGGAAACGACGCGCGTCGCGATCATCAATCAGGTCATGGCCGAGCGCTACTGGCCGGGCGAGAGCCCGATCGGCAAGCGGTTTCATTACATCAACCAGGAGGACCGTCCGTTGGAGGTCGTCGGCGTGGCGGCGTATGCCAAGGTGGCGACCCTCGGCGAGGACCCGACGCCGTTCATCTACATGCCTCTCGAGCAGGAGTACACGACCGCGATGCAGCTCGTCGTGCGCACCGAGACCCAGCCGCACGCGCTCAGCGGCGCCGTGCGCGACGCCATCCACGATCTCGACGACGCCATGCCGGTGTTCGCCGTGCTCACATTGGCCGAGCAGCTCGATTTCTCGTTGTGGCCGGCGCGCACCGGCGCCCGGCTGCTGGGCGCCTTCGGCGTCCTCGGACTGCTGCTCGCCTCGGTCGGCCTGTACGGGGTGATGTCTTACGCGGTCGCCAGCCGCACGCGCGAGATCGGTATCCGTGTGGCGCTGGGGGCCAAAGCCCCGTCTGTGTTACGCATGGTCATGGCGCGTGGGCTGGAGATCATCGTCGTCGGCATCGTCCTCGGCTTGGCTCTCGCCGCCGGCATCTCGCGTTTCCTCGCCAGCCTGCTTTACGGCATCGGCGCAACCGACCTGATCGCCTTTGGCGGCACGACGCTCGCGCTCCTGGTGGTCGCGCTACTGGCAAGCTACATCCCCGCCCGCCGCGCCACCCGGGTCGACCCCATCCTGGCCCTCAGGGCGGAGTAGGCGCGCATCGCGATCGCCGACGGGCGATCGTCAAAACGATCGGGACATCTTCCGGTCAGTCCGGAATCGCGTCGGTCCACTGCGCCATTCTTTGCATGACCATCTCGCCGGTGACGCCGCGGATGGCTCCCGAACCTTCGAGGTGCATGCCGGCGCGGGTCATGTGGTGCTCCCACTCGTCGCTCGACATCATCTTGCCGAGGTTGGTGTGCTCGCCGCGGATGAGGAAGAAGCCGTTCAGGTCGCCGCCGTGGTTGTTGAGGAAGACGATGTCGTAGGACTCGATCGTCCCGTCTGCCTTCATGCCTTCCATGTAGCCGACAAACTCTTCGAAGTGCGTCGAGCTGATGTGCTCACGGCCGGGGATCGAGCGGTTCCAGCCAAACAGTAGGGCGTTCGTCGCCATCGTGATGCCTCCCTTGGTCTTTGTGACGGAATCTCTTGCGGCGACAATCTAGCCAGCGTGGAGGCGCACCTCAAGGGACGGCCGATGAAGCTGGCGGTCGACGGGCTCGAGAAAGAGCTGTCGATGAGCTTCGACAAGATCTCGGGATTTCCTCCGGGGACCGTGCGGACGAACCGACCTTGTTAGAATCCCTCCCCAGCCCGGGCGCCGGCCCGCCGCGTTCGACGGGCGTGTCGTCGGGTAGTGAGGAAGGTTCGATGAGCGTACCGATGAGACCGCAGACCCTTTACCCCCGCCCAATCGTTCGGCTCTCGCGCGTGTTTGCCATGGGCTGTGTGCTGTCCCTCGTGTTCGGCGCGTTGCCTGTCAGCGCTCAGATCTCGGCCGAGGAATACGCCCAGCGCCGCGCCGGCCTCATGGAGCAGCTCGGCGACGGCATCTATTACTTCGAGGGCGCCAGGAGCGGGCCCGAGTACGGCTCTCGCGGGCAGGAGAGCAATTTCGTCTACCTCACCGGCATCGGGGAGCCCGAGGCGCGGTTGCTGCTGACGAAATCGGGCGACGACGTGCGCCAGATCCTCTTCGTGCTCGAGCGCGACGTGCAGCGTGAGATCTGGGATGGTCACCGCATGGGGCCGGAGGGTGCCCGAGCCTTCACCGGCATGGAAGCGTACGAGGTCGGCGAGTTCGAAGCGGTCCTGGAGCAAGTGTCGCGAGCTCCGCACCCGGCGCTCGTCTCAATCGAGTCTCCGATCGACAACGACACGGTCGCCGGCCTGTTCGATGCCTTGAACCGGATGAGGGCCCGGCGGCTCGCCGGCAGTCGACCGGGAATGAGAGCAGGCAGCGCCGGACGAGACAGCGTCGGCGACCGCGGCGTCACCTGGATCGACCCGACCAGCACGCTGAGCCGCATGCGGTCGATCAAGTCGGCGGCCGAGATCGAGCTGCTGCAGACAGCCTCGACCATCACCCGGCAGGCACACGAGGCGGCCATGCGGGCGGCCGGGCCGGGCATGAACGAGTTCGAGGTCGAGGCGCTGATCGAGTACTTCTTTCGCCGCAACGGGGCGGCGCGACCGGGGTTCGACTCGATCGTCGGCTCGGGGCCCAACAGCACCGTGCTGCACTACAACAGCAACGACCGGTTCATGGAAGCCGGCGACACGATGGTGATGGACATCGGCGCCGAGTACATGCGCTACACCACGGACATCACCCGCACGATCCCCGTCAGCGGCACGTTCACGCCCCAGCAGCGGCAGATCTACGACATCGTGCTGGCGGCGCAGCTCGCCGCCGAGGAGGTGGC
>CBDUAS010000115.1:0-8495 GCA_965365185.1 uncultured bacterium
GGTGCCGCCGATCGCCGCGCGCAGGTCGGGATACGCCATCAGCACATTTTCCCGCTCTTGCATGCCCTCGACTGCTTCGCCCTTTAGCACCGCCAGCGCGGTGCCCTCCTCGTTCCAGCTCAACCGGCTGTACGTCGCCGCACCGTTGTCCAGCGCGTTCATACGGGCGTCGGCCAGGTCGAGGACGAAGAGGCCGTTGCTCTCCCTCACCGCGGCGTCGACGGTGTAGGCCAGCAAATCGCCCTCCTTGTTGAAGGAGATCTCCCCGACGCTGCCGAGAAGCTGGTCACGACCGCTGGTGAGGTCGTGCACGACGACATCCACGCCGGAAGGCTCGTCGTCGCCATCGCCGCCACCGCGCCCACCGCCGGTGCCACCTTCGCCACGAGCACCGCGGTCCGGCTCCGGCGGCCGCCGCCGCAGCATCAGATGCGTCGAGCTCGCAGAGAAGGCGAACGACTGGATGTCCTGCCACGAACGCACTTCGCCGCTCGCCAGGTTGCGCAGCTCCGTGCGCCGCGGCTGCTCCTCGCCGTCCCCGCGTTCCCCGCTCTGACCGCCGCGCCCGCCGCCGCCACCGCCCGGTTCGACGTTGTAGGCGATCCACCGGGAGTCCCTGGAAAACGCTGCGCCCGAGGCATCCACGACCTCGATCTCGGTGCCGGTCTCGAGTTCCAGGAGACGCAAGACCGGCTCGGTCTCGTCGTTCGGGCGGTTGTTGTAACGCAGCCCGTACGCCACCCACTTGCCGTCGTCGGATATCCGCGGGTCGGTGATCGACCGCCAGCGCGTGTAGTCGTCGATCGTGAGCGCGCGCTTCGCGGCATTGACCGCCCCCTGTTCGGTCTCCTGCGCTATCGGCAACCCGTATGCCGCGCCAAAAAGCGCCACCAGGGCGAAGGTAAAAACGATCAACCGGAGGCGTTGGGCGGGGCCTCGTGTGTCGTGGCTCACGGCGGTCTCCTTTTCGCGACGAATGGGCAATCGCTCGATCAACGGACGATGCGATTCTACATCCGATTCACGGGCGATCCGACGTGACGCAGGTCGAGACCGAGCAGGGAATTCAGTCGAAGACGGCCTCCATTGACGCCGGCTCGATTGGTGTGCATTCTTCGAGTGGCTGCCGCAACGGGCCGCCGCCGGCGGAACGTCAGGTAACTTCTCGAAACCGTCGCGGGGTCGCCGACTCCTTTGGCGGCCCGGCTTCGGTGGGATGGGTGTCGGCCCGCTCGGCCGGCACGGAGGTGGTTGCTGATGAATCTGCTTCCCATCCTCGTAGCCGTCTTCTTCTTGGTGGCCCTGGTGCTCATGTCGCTCTGGCCACGAGGGAGAACCAGCGCGCCTCCTGCCAGGTTCGAGAAAGAAGATGAACCGGGCGCTCCGCCCGCAGGCGCGCGTGGCTCGGTCCTGCCGTGGAGCTTGCTGGGCGCATTCATCGGTGGGGCCATTGGCTGTGTTTCCGCTCAGATGACCCTGCAAGGCGCCGACTTCGAGCACGGCGCTCCGGGCATCGGGATTTACATCATCTATCTGGCGGTGGTCCGCTCTGCGCTCGGAGCCCTGATCGGACTGTTCGTGGGCATGTTCATCGGGGGATTGCGGGCCGAGGCTACGGCTTCAGAAGGCGATCAAACGATCCCGCCGCGCCAATCGTAGCGGCGAGGCGACGGGGCTGCCCACAAGGGACGCAAGCTGTCTTCAGAAGCGCCGACCTTACCGGTGGGACGCCCGCCAGCGCTTGGACCGCGAGGTTCGCGTGGCTCGCTCGTGACCAGTTACTGCGGCTACGTGTACAACTGGACAATGGCCCACCTGACATTGCTCGAGGTGGTGATTTCCACGGTGCCACCAGTCGTCGCGTGGATGCCGGCGTAGAACTGATTCGGTTCGTTCCGGAGAACCGTGTCGACAAGCACGTCGTTGCCGACCTGCACCTTTAAGGCGGAACTCCCGGTTCCGCCGTGGATGTTGATTCGACGGATATCCGTGGGCATCTCGAACACGGCGTCGCCAAATCCGTCTCTCCTCCACTGCGTCCCCTGATCCAGCCCGAAGGTGATCCCGCTGGTGTCTCCTGTTGCCGGCGGGCCAACCTCGGCACGTGCGCTACGATAACCGGTATGGCGTCGCCTCGATGTTCATGTTGCCCGTGACTCCCGGGATCGTGACTCTTCCGTCCTCTCCGGTCGTGAACGTCTGGCCGGCGAACGGGCCATCGAGAATGCGGAGCACCGCCGCAGCGAGTTCTGATCAATTGGTAGGATCGGTCTGCCTCCGAGGCAACTGGATGGTCGTGGCGAAGGAACGCTCAGATCGCGATGTGTGAAGTCCGTGTTTGCCCGTCGTGTCAGAAGCACACGTCAGCCGATTTGCTTCGCTGCCCGAGATGCTCTACATCACTACGGGATCAGCCGGTCGTGGAAGTCCAGTCACCAGACTGGGCTGAGGCATCCCCGCGGCGGAGCGCCGCCGAGATGATGATTGCCTCGCTGGAGGATCAGAGGATGTCGGACGAGGCACGGAGCAGTTGCCTCGTGCCCATCGTCGTTATCATCATCCTGTTTTTCTTGCTGCTTTACTCGATGGGCGGCTGGTTCACCGGTCCCGGACCCTGATACCTCTGGTCTATAGGGGGCCCGAAGGCCCCGCCTCTAAGATCCGAGGGGGTGAGGAGAGGCCAACCACGCGATGGACAGGCTGGCTAGGACGGGCTCAGATCGCCGCCATGGGAGGCTGCTCCTCTCGATCCGAATCCACGCGTTGGTCATCGTCGCGACGGCACTCTTCTCCACCCAGGGCTGCACATTCTGTCGGTGTCCCGGCGTTATGAGTTCTTGGGACGCCGAGTCGGGTGAGCTGGCATGGTCCGTTGACATCGGCGGGCGCAACCGCGTGAGTTTGGCGGCGATCTCGGACGACTCTTCGACGGTCGCAACGCTGGCCGTGCCTGATGCATACGTCACCATTCGGGACATTCGTACCGGAGAGATCAATCGGGAAATCCACTTGCCCGGTTTCGGCTGGCCACGCCTCCAGCCGGTCTTTTCCCGAAACCTCCGATGGCTGGCGGCGGTAACCGATCGGTCACCGTTCACGCTGTGGGATCTCGATACGGGCGACGTTCATACGACGTTGGATGGGGTCTACTGGGCCGGCTTCTCAAGCGACAGTAGTCGCCTTCTCACCTACCGCCTGGCTGGGCAGCAACCGGATGATCGTGGGGTATGGACCTCCGTCGGGATGCAGTGGACGACGACGGCTCCGACCTCCGGTTCCGTGACCTGGTGGGACATTGAAGCTCGCGTCGAACTCGGCTCTGTTGCGACCGAAGGGTTACAACTGCTGGTCCTCCGATCTGCTACAGGGGACCTTGCGCTTCGAGACTACCCCGGCGACTCTGGCATCGGTGGTGGTCGGCCGACGGTCCTTCTCGAAGATGTCAATCGCGTTGGAACGCTCGAGATACCCGACCGGGCCGACGTGGCCCTTGCCGGTTCCTTGTCCGAGGTGCGCGAGTGGGATTCGCGCCGGCTCATCTATAGCGGCTTGGTCCAGTTCGCTCCGCCGCCCTCGGTTGGCGTTCAATGGACTGCCAGGAGCCCTCGAGGCGACAAGCTGGTACGTCAATACCAACCGGAGCAAGATTACGATCGCTGCGGCCCGTTCACCCGGAACGTCGAGCTGTGGGATATGCGGGATCGTCAGCTTCTGCGCACGTTCGATCACCCGATCCTGGCCGGCGCGCTAGGTGCTGTGTTCGTCTCCGAAACCCAGTTCCTGACATTCGGTCCGCGGTGCGCGTGCTTCTCTTGCGTGCCGTCGCTGTAGCCCTACCGGTGAAACCCGAGTTCATCGGGCGGCCCGTCATTGTCGTGCTCGTGGCCGCTTCCCCTAAGTCCAGTGTTTACAACAGATAAAGGTGGAGGCGGCGGGAATCGAACCCGCGTCCGAAAACCGTCAGCCAAAAGCCTCTACATGCTTAGCCCACCGCTTTGATTTCGCGATCTGCAAGCCGGGTGGGCCAGCTCAGCTTCACGCTAGCCTGACTGGAATCTCGCCGCGACGCCGTCAGGCGTGACGCGCGACCAGCCCATATAGCGACGTTCGGTCCCGGCCCCTATGGGCGAGAGCCAGGCGAACGCTGGCGGGGGTTAAGCCGCCAGAGCTACCGGTTCGTTGGCAGTTGTTTTGAATTTCCCGCCTGATTTACGAGCACGCAGGAGACGCTCGGCATGCAGCTTCGGGCATCAGAGCTCCCGTCGAACCCTTTCGCCCCCATGACAACAGAATAGCAGGGCACTGAGTACGAAACACAGATCATCTCTCGTTCCCGGCAAAATGCATGTCCTCCGCACAACGCCGCCAGGCCACCATGATGCCGGCACCTGGACGACGGACTGCCGGAGACAAAGAACGTCGGGTAGGATTCCAGGCCATGTCGCAATCTCGGAGAATGGTCGACCAGCAGCCGCCGCCACGGAGTGGCAACGAGAACCGCGCTCGCACCGTCGAGGTGGTATGCGGGGCCGATGGCTGTCGTGCCGCGGCGGAGGCCGGCGGCATCGCCGTGATGGTCGACGCCCTGCGGGCCTCGGCCACGGTCACCTCGCTGATAGCGGCGGGCGCGCAGCGCGTTTGGGTGGCAACCGAGGTCGAGCAAGCGCACGGCATGAAAGAGCGCCTCGAAAACGCGTTCCTGGTGGGTGAGCGCCACGGTTTTCCGCCGCCAGGGTTCGACGCCGGCAACAGCCCGCGTGGCGTCATGGATTTGGCCCTCGAGGGGCGTGCGGCCGTGTTTACCTCCACGACGGGCTCTGCCCGCCTCGGTCAGCTCGAGGGGGCCGCCCTGGCGATCGTCGGCAGCCCGGTGAACGCCGGCCTCGTGGCCCGGGTGATCAGCGAGCGTGCGGGTGACCTCCCGGTCTTTTGCATCGCGGCGGGTCTACGCGGCAGCCCCGGCGGCACCGAGGAGGATTGGATCGGTGCCGCCCTCATCGCCGAACGACTCACGGAACACGACTTCACCTGGATCAACCGCGATCTCGGTGTGCAGGGTTACTGGCCCCCGATGCTCGACGCGCCGAGCGTTCGCCAGGGATTCTTCGACGGCGCCCACGGCCGCACGCTTGTCGACAAGGGCCTGAGCTCGGACATCGAGGATTGCGCCGCCCTCGACTGGATCGACGCCGTCGCCGCCGTCGAGGGGTACCTCAGTATCGACGACGGTCCACCGATCGCCGAGCTGGGAAGGATCGCCTAGAGGATTCCTGACCCAGCGCGCCGCGAGCCGGACCCGGGATCCGGCCCGCCCTCATTCCTGCCGCGGAGGCGCGCTCTGCCGGCGCTCGATCCGCACGCGGCCGCGGAACTCGGCTTCGTCCAGGTCGTTGCGGTCGAATTCGAGCACGTCACGGAAGCGCACCGAGATGATGAACTCCTGATCGCGTTCGGTGGCGCGCAGCCAGCTCCCGATGGGGTTGAGGTAGGACGATGGCAGCAGCACCACGGCGAGACGATCCTCCTCCTCGAGGCCATGCATGATGCGGCCGTACCGCGCCAGCGTCTCGACCACGGAATCGATGATGGCCCCCTCGATCTGGTTGCGCTGTTGCTGCGCCAGCTCCTCCGCGGCGGCGATCTCCTCGGCCGACGCGTTGGTCAGAACCCGCAGGCCGTCGAAGCGGCCGGGTCGCTCGCCGGTATCTTCGCGCGAGTCGGCGCTCGAGACCGAACGGCGACGTTCCTCCGCTGCGGCTCGCTCCTGCGCGGCGAAGTCGCTATAGGCACGCTGCGCCTCGTCGAAGGCTTGCTGCGCGGCCGTCATCTTGGCCTGCAGTAGCTGCGCGGACTCGGAGCTTTCGCCGCCTCTTCCGACCTCACGCTCGAGGCGCTGGCGAAGGACGCCGATCTCGCTGTCCATGCGGCTCATTTGCGCGCGTAACTGGGCGTCCTCCCCGAGGGCATTGGCAATCATGGCCTCCACGGAGCCCGGTCGCACCACGGCGACGTTGCCGTTCCAGCCGAAGATCGCCGAGTTGGTGTAGCTCATACTCGGCACCTGTACGGTAAAGATGGCGCCGTAGTCCTCCAGGAACATGCCCCGTGCCTGGGTCTGCCCGCCGCTGCGGAAGATGTAGCGAATCGGCGGCGGCTGCTCGTTCTGCCGCGCGGCCTCCTGCACCTCCAGGTTCTCGGTGTTGACGGCGCGAACCGTGACCTGAATGGCGTCCTGAATGGTCTCGACCAGCACGTCTTCGATGATGCTGAGGTCGCGCGCTCTTGCCGCCTGGGCCTGCGCGGCAAGCGGAACCAGCAACGTCGCAGCGAGTGCGGTGATAACGGAGGCGGTCATCAGGGGGGCCGCGGAAACGGCAACCGGGGCCTCCACGAAGGGTTTCAGGGCCCGCGGAAAGCGCGCTCGTCGCCGGCCCCAATTGGGGATGGCATCGCAGGACGGAAGGTGCGATCGGCGAGCGTACATGGGTTATTGCTCCGGGCTGCGCGACGGCGCGGCGATTGACAGCAGACTGTCGACACGGAAGTTGGTCTGCTCCAGGCGCCGGTCGGTGTCAGCGTGCAGGTTGCTGTAGTACTGGGTCAATTCGAATATCTGGTCGCGGTGTTCGGCCTCCATGCCGTCGACCAGGTTGGTGAGCGTGTAGAAGAACGCGTTGGAATGCTCCTCGAGGCTGGTATCGACGTAGTAGCGCATGGTGTCGAACTCGCTCTCCAGCCGGTCGGTGATCTGCAGGTCACGTTCGGCGAAGCGTTCGTCGAGCGCGGAGGTGAAACGCCGGTCGAGCTCGCGCACCTGTCCTTCGGTGAAGAACTGCTGGCTCGGCATGCTTGCCAGCGTCAGCACACCACGGTCATCGAGCCGGCCGCCGAGCTGCTCGTCGAGGCGGGCATCGAACCAGGAATCGAGCTCGGGAATCTGGGCGAGCGAAACCGTGGCCGGCCCGGGCTCCTGCGTGATTCGCGGTTCGCCGAACGTGGTGCTCACCGTCCAGCCGTCCGGTCCGGACACGACCTGGAAGTTCACTGCCGCCGCCAACAGCACGGCCACGAACACGAAACCCGCAGCAGCAGCGAGACCCTGGAAAATCCGGCTACGCCAGATGGGTGTCCCCGGCCGCGCGCCCGGCGCGATAAACGTGATGCCGCCACGGACCGGCGCCGCCTCCGGCTGCCATTCCTGCAGGTCCCGGCGCACGGCGGTGAACGCGTTCTGGTATCGCCTGCATGCCAGGCAGGCGCCGAGGTGCTCGCGGAGCTGCTCGGCAACCCCGGGGTCGACTTCTTCGTACACGAGCTCCGCCAACAGCGGGCGAACATCTTCGCAGCGCATGCTCATGTCTGGATCCCCTCCGCCCGCAGGTGTCCGAGGGCCTGGGCAAGATTCTCCAGGCCGTGGTAGAGGCGGGACTTCACGGTGCTTTCGGGAGTATCGAGGATCTCTGCGATCTCCCGGAACTTGAGTCCGTTGTATTCCTTCAAAATGATCACGGTTCGTTGTGCTTCCGGTAGCCGGGCCAGTGCCTCACGCACGGCAATGGCTCGTTCCTGCTCGAGCGCCTGCTCGGCGGGTGTCGAGCGCTGGTCCGGCAGCGCCCACAGCGGGTTGTCTTCTTCGCGGTCGTCGATCGACACGGTCGGGTGCGCCTTGTGGCGTCGCAGCTTGCTGCGGCACAGATTCAACGCTATCTGATACAGCCATGACGAGAACTTCGACTGTCCCCGGAATCCCTCCAGATGCGAGTACGCACGGACGAAAGACTCCTGGGTTATGTCTTTCGCGTCCTCGGCATCGCCGAGGTAGCGATAGACGAAGTTGTACAGCCGACCTTCCCAACGGGCCACAATCTCGTTGAATGCCGACACGTCGCCTTGCACCGTGAGGGCAACGAGCTGCTCGTCGGAAAGAGCCATCGTGGCGTCTGCCAATGGACGCTTCCTGCGTTAACAGGGCTCAGGGGAGTGCCTTCCTCCTAAGTTAGGACGCCCGTGATGCCCCGATAGTCGAACAATTCGCCGGGATTTCGCCGGTGTCCGAAAACTCCCTCCCGTGGCCGTCCCTTGGGTACACAGGGGGTTCGGCGCACGAGCCGGGTCGAAAACCGGAAGACCCGCCGCGAAACGACCTGTCCCTCCATCGTACCAAGTACGGCAGTGGCTGCCGCAAGGGCTACAAGCGTTGCAAATAAAGGGTTTACCGAGAGAGGAGAGGCCCCGCGAGCGGCTCGTCGCCCACGGCGTCGCGGCGCTGGCGGACACGGAGTTGCTGGCCCTGGTGCTCGGCTGCGGCCATTCGGGAGCCTCCGCGCTGGACCTCGCCCGGCGGATGACGAACGAGGCCGGTGGCCTTCGCCGGCTCGCCGGGCGCACCGTCGCCGACTGGCAGATGGAGCCGGGTGTCGGCCATGCGCTCGGAGCCCGCCTGGCGGCCGTGTTCGCCGCGAGTGGGACCTCGCCGAGACGCC
Organism: uncultured bacterium; assembly: GCA_965365185.1. GTDB lineage: Bacteria > Acidobacteriota > UBA890 > UBA890 > UBA890 > CBDCGW01. The sequence continues at coordinate 8,484 of CBDUAS010000115.1, forward strand.
CGATGACGTGGC